>CAZKYJ010000031.1:13243-15195 GCA_964556355.1 uncultured Verrucomicrobiales bacterium
CTCCATCTGCAAGGAAAACGGGCACGCCGAGGTGCGGTTCGGAGCGATGGATAAAGGGGTGCCGGATTCCGTCAGGCCGGTGGAGAGTACCGGGGATGCTGCCAGAATCTCCAATCTCGCACCCCCCGCGCCGGCCGGGGCGTCCGCCGTCCCCACACCGATCGCTTATCCCCTCGCGACCTCCGTCGCCTCGACCGTCGAGGAAATACTCGTCGCTCCGGGCGAAGCGGTCGAGCAAGGGCAGCCGCTCGCCCGGCTCGATTCCCGTGATGCCGAAGTCGAGCTGGACATCGCCATGGCGCGGATCGCCGAGGCGGAAGCGGAGATCACCATCCACCAGGCGGCGCTGTCGGGAGCCGAGCGGGCGGCCGCCCTCATCGGCGAACGATTCAAATCCGGCGAGGAAAACATCGCCGTCCTCGAAGCCGCCACCCAAGAAGTGGCGACGTCCGAAGCACGGGTGGCCAAGGCGCACGCCTCGCTCGAAGTCGCCCGTGCCGAAGCCCGCCAAAAAGAACTGGCCATCTATCGCCACACCATTCGCGCGCCCGCCGCCGGCACCGTCGTCGCCGTGCACCTCCACCCGGGCCAAAACGCACCCGCCAACACCCCGGCTATCACTTTTGCCCCCAGAACAACTGCGGCGCCGACCGCGCCCCACCGTCGGTGATCCGGCGGGATCGGAAGCCCCGGGGCGCCATCTAGCTACCGAAGCTTTTTGCCCCTTCGGCGATCTCTTCGGGAGAGACGTCCCGCACTTTCTGCGCCAGGCTCCAGCGATAGCCGAACGGGTCGGCCACCTGGCCGAGGCGGTCACCCCAGAACTGGTCGGTGACCGGACGGATCCCGGTGGCACCGGCTGCGACGGCCTGGGCAAAGGCCGCATCCGCATCGGGCACATAGATCATGAATGCCCCACCTTTCGCCGGTTCGGGCGCGACGCAGTCCCACTCGGGATATTCGTCCGAAAGCATGACCACCGAGTTGCCGATGGCGATCTCCGCGTGCATGAGCTTGCCCGTGGCCTCGTCGGGAAGACGGAACTTCTCTTCCGCGCCGAATGCTGCGATGTAAAAATCGATGGCTGCAGCGCCATCCTTGACGGTGAGCGATGGCGTGACCGAATGGTAGCCGTCGGGGATGTGCGCGTAGGGATCGCTGTTCATGGATACCCGATAAGGAGCCCCATCAGAAGAGATCGCCAAGGGGGATCACATCGATGATCCGCCGCGTGCTGATCTCCATCTTAAAAATGCGCTCTTCGAAGACGCGATAGCCGTAACCGCTGCCGAGCTGCGGCATACGCCTGCCGTATTCCGGGGGCAGCGGGTGGAAGTGCCCGTAGACTTCCGGGGGAACGTGCGAGCCGCGCGACAGTTTCTGCTGCCAGCCGGGAGGCAGTTCGTTGTAGCTGAGGTTTTTCTTCGCCAGCCCCGGGGGGAGCCGGTCGCGGTCGTAGCCGTGGAGACATTCGCGGAGGATTCCCCGCTCGTGTTCGTCGAACCGGCCGGTCGGCACCGGCCTGTAGGGGACCGCCTTCTCTAACGCGGCCTTCTCTTTGGGCTTCAGTTTCTTCCCATCCTGGATCTTCTCGATCGCTTTCTCGATGTTTTTGTCGACGCCTTTACCTTTCTTACCTTTGTCCTTGTCTTTGGCGTCAGCGATTCCGACACCGACCGTGAGGAGCGCGACGAGCGTGAGGGCAACTGTCTTCTTCATGTCCGTGTTTACGTCGCGACGGCGAATCCGGTCGCGCTGGACATGGGCCGGACCCTCCACTCGGGGGATGCGACCGTCGCCGAGCGCATGATCGACATCGAGTCGACCGGACGTGGCGGCGCAGTCGTCTGCCGGACGACGCCGGCGATCTGGCGCTCGAAGGCGTTCATGTCATCCATCGCGCAGCTCCTGTCTGAGTCGCTCGAGCAAACGGGCGAGGCGGGCGCGGGTGC
>CAZKYJ010000032.1:0-4941 GCA_964556355.1 uncultured Verrucomicrobiales bacterium
TCCGCGCCGCCGAGAGTCACGCGGAGCGCCCCGGCGGGGGCGAGCCGGAAACGGAGGTCATGCGCGGATTCGTCGATGCGGAGCGTCCGCGTGAAAATCGGCGTATCGCCGTAATCGATGATTCCGGGCAACTCCAATATTTCGGCCCCGCCGACGGTGTAGTGGACGAGCGTCTGCTGGCCGTGGCGATAGACCCCTCGATACTGCGCCCAGTCGCGGGGCAGGGGGCCGTAAGGCTTGTCGTCGCGCCCGTGAAAACGGGGATCCTCCCATCCCCCGGAGACGGGGTTCGCGACGCCGGGACCGACCGGGTTGGTGAAGGCGACGTCGCCAACGATCGACGTGTGGGTGCCGTGGGAACCGTCGAAGGCGATGCCTTTCCAATCGACGAAGTTGTCCACGGGATCCCCGGTGCCGGTATAGGCGGCGGCCACCCGAAGGGTATCGTGGTCGTAGACCATCCAGGCGCGACCGCGCGACACCCCACCCTCACCCGAGTCGAGCCGCACGGCCAGCCCCTTGTAGGCGATGTTGTCCGGGGCGACCTGGTAGGTCCAGAAAAGCGCGGGACCGAAGTCCATTTCCCGGTACGGCTCGAGCCGGTCTTCCATTTCCTCCTCGCCGGCCGGCGCGGTGGACGCCGGCGCCACCGGGAGCGCCTCGAGATAGTCCGGTGTCATCGCGAAATAGGCCTCCGGGTTGTGCTCCTTCAGGAACGTCTCGCGGAGATAGTGGATGACATCGTACTTCTGGCGATCCGAGTACTGCGCCTGGGGAACCATCTGGCCGTAGCCACGGGTCAGCGTCTGGAAAACCCTGAACGGATCGGAGCCGTTCTGGAACGTGCCGCTCTGAAAAACGAGGGCGGTCGGAAGGCTGCCGGGGCGTTCGAGGTCGCCGTGGCAGGTGACACAGAGCGATTGGTAGATGGCCCCGCCACGCGCGAGTGCGTCGGCATCCCAAGCCGAGATGAGGGCGGCGTGCGGAGTGGTATCGAGCGCTTGGAAGCGCGCGTCCTTGAAGTGCGGCGAGAGCGCGAACTCGAGTTCGGCGCCCGCGTCGCCCGGCGGGAACCAGTTGAGCAACGGGGTATTGGTCGAGTCGGGGTCATCGGTCAGTCCTTCGATCTCCTCCCCGGTCAGCGCGCGGCGGTAGAATCGGAGGTTGTCGACCGTCCCTTCCAACTCCCCGCCAAAGTCTCGGCCGGCACGGCCGGACTTCAGGAGGTGGCCATCGGGATCGGGCGCGTGAAATCCTGCCTTGGAAGCGACGGCCATCCCGTCGAGGTAGAGCGTCGTCTTCCCGCCGTCGGTCACTACCGTGGCCGTGTGCTCCTTGCCGTCGTCGACGGGGGCGCCGCCGCGAATCGCACCAACCCAGCCGATGTCGTAGACCAGCCGCCCACCGCGGATGAAAAGCGCTTTCGCGCCCGGCACCCATTTTTCGCCGTCGGGCAGACAACGGGAAACAAGAGTACCATCCCCCGTCGCACGAAAGCGGACGAACACGGTGAAATCGCCGTCGAAACGGTAGGTCTCCCGCGCCGCTTCCGCCGAGGATGTATAGCGGGGGGCGCTGTCCGGAAAGGCGATCGGCTCACCGGCGAGAGCCGCGTCTCCGTCGATGGAAAACGAAAGCACCGCGGGCGCTCCCGGCGGGCGCTCGAAGGTGAGATCGATCTCGTGGGAAACGGACGGATCGAGCGGTGGGATCGCGATCTCGCGGGTGCCAACCCTCAGATTGGCACCGTTGTCGATCGCGGCGCGCAATCGGAATTCGGCGGCCGGGACGATCGCACCGGCAACCGGCTGCCAGGTCTGCTCGACGGTGACCGAGGTGGGGGGCGGCGGCTCCTGGCCCGGCGCCGGTCCGAGGGCGAATGCGACGAGGGTCGCCGTGACCGCCAGCACGTTTCGGGCATGTCGGTCGGGGAGCGGGGAGGCAACGTTGACGATCATACGAGCTCCCATCCTTCCCGGTACTCTCGGCCGAGGAACTTGGCGGCATCGGCATTGCCGGGGGTGGCCATCTTGGCGGCGTCCCAGGTGAACTTCGAGCCGGCACGGTAGGCGACGTTACCGAGGTGGTTGGCCTCGGTGAGCGGGCCGGCATAGCCGAAGTGGCAGGTCGTCGGGTCACCGGTCTTGCAGGCGTGGAGCCATTCCTCATGGTGCCCGAGCGAAGGGGGGATCGAGGGTGCGGGGCGCTCGAAACCCGCGAATTCGGCCTCGGGCAGGAGGACGTGTTTCCCGTAGTCGGAAAGGAGCATGCCCCCCGTGCCGATGAAAAGGCAACCGCTGCCCCACTGGGGGATCTTCTTCTCCGTCCAGATCGCGGGTTTCTCGCGCCCTTGGTACCAGGTGAGGGAGAGCGGGGCACGCCGCCCGCGGGCCGGGTAGGTGTAGCGCGCCCACATCGAGGCCGGGGCGATCTCCGGGTGGGGTGGCGGACCGCCGGCCTCGACCGTCGCGGGCGCATCGAGGTCGAGCGCCCAGAACGGAAGGTCGTTCCAATGCGATCCGAGGTCGGACATTGTGCCGTTCCCGAAGTCCCACCACCGGTACCATTTCGGCCCTGGAAAATACACGTTGTTGAACGGCCGGTAGGGCGCCGGGCCGATCCAGAGATCCCAGTCGAGACCGTCGGGCACCGGGTGCTCCTCGGTCGGGCGTTCGGTCACGTCCGTGATATCTCCCCCGGTCACCCCCGGGGGCTTCCACCCCCAGGCGCGATCTACCCAGACGTGCACGTCGGTCACGTCGCCGATCGCTCCCCCGCGCACGAGCTCGACGACACGGCGGTAGTTCGCCCCCGCGTGGATCTGCGTTCCCATCTGCGTCGCCACCCCGGCCTCCTCCGCCGCTCTCGTGATGATCCGCGCCTCGTGGACATCCCGCGTCAGCGGCTTTTCGCAATACACGTGCTTTTTGCGCTGGAGAGCCGGCAAGGTGGCGAAGGCGTGGGTGTGCTCGGTGGTCGAGACCACGACGGCATCGAAATCGAGGTTCGTATCGGCGTAGAGCTCGCGGAAATCTCGATAGGTCTTCGCATCGGGGTGGCGCTTGGCTGCCGCGGAGAGGTTGTTGCCGTTCACGTCGCAGAGAGCGACGACGGTCTCGGAGTTCGCGACCGCACCGAGGTTCGCACCCCCGCGCCCCCCGACGCCGATGGCGGCGATGTTGAGCTGCGAGTTGGGGGATTTGGCCGAGGTGATCGCCGGAAACCCGAGGGCGGCAACGGAGGCGGTGGCTGTCGATAGGAAGTGGCGGCGGTTGATCATGGCGGGGATTCTTTGGGCTGGGGTCATTTCGGAGAATCGATCGTCAGCACCGGATCGCCCAAGACATCGAACTTGGGCGTGATCCCGAGACCGGGCCGGGCGGGGGCGGCCAAGCGCCCTTCCACCCGCTGCGGGGCACCGTCGGCGATCGAGACCGGCCCGTAGGAATTGAAATCCGTGGAGGTGAAGAGCAGTTCCGTCGGACACGAGTGGGCAAAATGCGCGATGGCCGCCGTCACGATGTCCCCTCCCCACGAATCCTCCAGGGTCATGGCAATCCCCAACGAGGCGCAGAGGTCGCGCACCTGCCGCGCTTTGGTGAGCCCGCCGATCTTCGATATTTTCAGGTTCACGACGTCACAGGCGCGGTCGGCATGGGCGCGCATCAGCATGTGGATCGAGTCGATATTCTCGTCGAGGACGAACGGCGCGGTCGTACGCTGACGGACGTTGAGACACTCCTCGTAGGTCTCGCAGGGCTGTTCGATGTAGACGTCAAGATCGGCGACCGCGCGGACGACGCGGGTCGCCTCGTGCTGGGTCCAGCCGGTGTTGGCATCGGCGATGAGCTTGTCCGACGGGTCGAGGATCTCGCGGGCGGCGCGGATGCGGGCGATGTCGGTATCGGGATCACCCCCGACCTTCAGCTGGAAGCGTCGGTAGCCCTCGGCGCGGTACTTGGCGACGTTCTGCGCCATGGCCTCCGGCTCGATCTGGGAGATGGCGCGGTAGAGGTGGAAATCGTCTCCGTAGCGCCCGCCCATGAGCGTGCAGACCGGCTCGCCAGCCGACTGCCCAAGAATGTCCCAGCAGGCCATATCGAGACCCGACTTGACGAAGGCGTGCCCGCGCAGGGCCGCGTCCATCCGCCGGTTGAGCTTGCCGAGCTCCCGCGGGTCCCAGCCGATGAGGTGCGGCCCGAGCTCCGCGACCCCGGCGCGCACGCCCCCGGCGTAGGCGGGCAGGTAGAACGGACCGAGCGGACACACCTCGCCGTGCCCCACGAGGCCGGTGTCGGTTTCCACCCGGACGACGGTGGTATCGAAGACGGAGACGGATTTGCCGCCCGACCACTTGTAGGATCCTTCGTGCAGGGGGAGGTCAGCCTGGTAGGCCAGGATGCGGGAGATTTTCATGAGTGGCAGAATCCTCCAGCGTTGGAGATTCAGGTCAAGCGAAGGATTCCTGGCAACCCCGCCTTCTCCCCTCCGACACCGCGGCCTGGCCACCAGCCCACATCATTAGACTACCGAATAAATTCTGTTTTTTCGATACGAAAGCCGCGGTAGAACGGAAGAAGAATCGCGCCCCCACACCCTCGAAGACCGGGCGTCGGCCGGCACGCCGGAAGCAAAAACCGACCGGAACACACCCCGCAAAGGCTCTCCCTTCGCTCAGGGAATGCCGTTGCGGACGCCGACGTGTTTTCTTCCGACGACTTCCACGTGGGGGTCGTTTCGGCTAAGGTTGACCCGCCGCCGTTTCCAAAATTTAGGGTTTCCATCGGGGGAAACCAGAGATACCTCCATCGAAGGGGATACGATGCCGGATCGGTCTGCTGCGTCCAGAGGTTCGGTCTGGCGGACGATGATCTGGCAGGGAAAGTCGCCACGATCGATGGCGATACGAGCGATGGTGTCGGAAACTTCTTTCTGGCGGAG
>CAZKYJ010000032.1:4951-14973 GCA_964556355.1 uncultured Verrucomicrobiales bacterium
CGGGACGACTACTCGGCGTTCTTCCGCATCACAGTTTCCCGAAAAAACGAGCCTTCAGGTTCCGCAGAAGGTCTCTTGGACAATCTCATCCGGGTGTGGGGCGGCCTCGAGATCTGCGAATTCGCACTGCTCGGAGTAGGGATTTGCCAGCGCATCACACAAGCGGTGGAACGGGTCGAAGTCGCCGCGGTAGGCGCTCTGGATCGCCTGTTCGATACGGTGGTTCCGGGGGATGATCACGGGGTTGGACGACCGCATGGCCTCGCGCTCCAGGTTTGCTCCGGCCAGCGCTCGCCAGTCGTCCTGCCACCGCAGGGCGGCGGATGCATCGGTGGCGAGCCCGGCCAGCGCCGCCGGATCTCCCCCGTCAGCCACGCGGGTGAGCCACCGGAAGAAGAGGGTGAAGTCGATCTCCTGCTCGGCCAAAAACGTGAGGGTGTCGCGGACGAAGGTGGCCACCGACCCGGCCTCGAGGGATGCAGGCAAACCGAGCTTGGCGCGAAATCCGGCGAGGTAGCGCCCGTGAAAGCGGTCGGCGAACTTCGCGAGGGCGGCCTCCGCCCTCGTGACGGCCACCTCTCGACTGCCTTCCGCCGCGATGAGCGGGATAAGCGTCTCGGCAAAACGCGTCAGGTTCCAGTGGCAGATCGAAGGCTGGTTCGCCCAGGCGTAGCGTCCCCCGTGGTCGATCGAGCTGAAGACTCGCTGCGGGTGGAACGTGTCCATGAAGGCACAGGGACCGTAGTCGATGGTCTGTCCGGAAACTGCGACGTTGTCGGTGTTCATCACCCCATGGATGAAGCCGGCTGCCATCCACCGGGCGACGAGATCGGCCTGGGCGGCGACGACGCACTCTAACAATGCCAGATACGGCGAGGCGGCACCGGCGGCCTCGGGGTAGTGGCGATCGATCACGTGGTCGGCGAGCCGGCGCAACGACTCGTTGTCTTCGCGGGCGAGAAAGTACTGGAAGGTACCGACCAGGATGTGGCTGGCCGCGACACGGGTGAACATGCCGCCGGGTAGAGGTTCCTCCCGCCGGACGGTCTCCCCGGTGGCAACGGCGGCCAGGGCACGGGTGGTCGGGATGCCGAGGGCGGCCATGGCCTCGCTGACGAGGTACTCGCGGAGAACGGGACCGAGAGCGGACTTCCCGTCTCCTCCCCGGGAGAATGGCGTGCGCCCCGAGCCCTTGAGCTGGATGTCGTAGCGTTCCCCCGAAGGAACCACGACTTCGCCGAGCAGCAGCGCGCGGCCGTCGCCCAGCTGCGGCACCCACCCGCCGAACTGGTGCCCGGCGTAGGCCTGTGCCAACGGCTCGGCCCCCACGGGTAGCGCGTTACCCGAAAGCATGGCAACGCCGTCCGGCGAGGCGAGCCAGTCGCGATCCAGCCCGAGTTCGGCGGCGAGTTCCTCGTTCATCCTCAGCAGCCGGGGATGGGGCGCGGGAGTGGGATCCTGGCGATGGAAGAACGCTTCCGGGAGCCGGGCGTAGGAGTTGTCGAACCTGATACCCATCATCCTCTGGGAGCCGATGCCGCGTACGATTTGTGTCCCGTCGATCCGGATCCGAGGATCGGGGCGAATGCGGTTGGGAGTTGCTCGGCGTGTTCCCGTATCGTTTCGGCATGCCCGTCGCGATCCGCGAGGTTGTTCCACTCGTGCGGATCGTTCTGGTGGTCGTAGAGTTCCTCGGAGCCATCGACGTAGCGGATGTAGCGGTAGCGTTCCGAGCGGATGGCGACGTTGCCCGGCCCGAAGCTGGTACGGGCGTAACGATCCCACTCCGCAGTGGGATCTTCGAGCAACGGCCGCAACGACATCCCTTCGTGCCGCGGGTCGGGTTCCAGGCCAGCCAGGTCGAGAACGGTCGGGTAGAGATCGATCAGCCCGACCGGTTGCGGGCAAACCGCGCCGACGGCGAGCCCCGGTGCGATGACGATCAGCGGGACGCGGGTGCTTTCCTCCCAGAGCGAACGTTTCGCCCACCGTTCCTTCTCACCGAGGTGGAAGCCGTGGTCGGAGAACAGCACGACGACCGTATCGTCCTTGTGCGGGCTGCGGTCGAGCGCCGCGATCACCGTGCCCACACAGGAATCCACAAAACTGACGGAAGCGAGGTAGGACTGCACGGCATGCTCCCACGCGCCGCTTTCCTCCATCCACCGCTGGGTCGGTGCGATGTGCTCGCGCCGGGTGATGTCGATGGCGTACTCCGAGAGGTCGGCCAGATCGTCTTTCCGCACCGGCGGCAGCTCGATCGCATCGAGCGGGTGCCGCTCGAACCATCTCGGGGGGGCGAACATCGGGACGTGCGGGCGGTAGAACCCGACGGCGAGAAAAAAGGGGGCGTCGTCGCCCGTCGCCGCGAGTTCGGCGGCGGCCCACTCGGCGATCTTGTAGTCGGGCATCGCTTCGTCCGCGTCGGGGAAGGCACCCCAGTCCCAGAGCCTGCTTCCGTTCGGCCGGTTCATCCGCTTCTCCGGCATCGGCCCGAACCCGCCCATGCTCCCCGCGTAGTGCGGGAAGTAGCGCGCGTTCTCGCGGTTGTGGAAAAGCTTGCCGGCGGCGCTGACGCGGTAGCCCTCGCTCGCGAACCGCTCGGGCATGGTGACCGAGCGCGCGGCGACGGCGGACGCCGCGATCGGCGGGTTGAGGAAGTAGATGCCGCTCGTCGCCGGGTAGAGCGAGGTCATGAGGCTGGCGCGCGACGGGTTGCAGACCGGCGACTGGCAGTGCGCGTTGGCGAAGAGGACGCCGCGCGCGGCCAGCGCGTCGAGATGCGGGGTCTTGGCCTGCGGGTGCCCGCCGAGGCACCCGACCCAGTCGTTGAGATCGTCGATGGCGATGAGGAGAACGTTCGGCCTCTCCGCGGAAGCCGCGGTGGGGAGCGCGAGCAGAAGTGCCAGTCCGGCGAAAATCGATTTCATCGCCCTACCTACGCATCGCTTGGGCGAACGCCAAACCGGCCGCGCGAGCCCCGCTGGAACCTGGGGGCAGGATGGGGCATGGTGGAGGTCGCCCGCAACATCCATTGACTTTGAAATCGTTCCTCCTCCTAGCGCTGATTGTCGGGTGGACCACCTCCACCGCACCGGCCTTCGGCGACGAGCCGCCGCTCGCGTCCGTGGGACGGCAGATCTTCCTCGACACGAACCTTTCCGAGCCCGCCGGGCAAGGCTGCATCTCCTGCCACCAACCCGCGGCGGCCTTCGCCGATCCGCGCCCGGTATCGCCCGGTGCGGTGGCGGGGCGGACGGGGCGACGCAACGCGCCCACGCTGATGTACTCGGCGCTGATCCCGTCGATGATCCAAGAGGAATTCTACGATGAGGCGGGCGTCCGCAGCTTCCTCCCCGAGGGCGGGCTCTTTCACGACGGCAGGGCGCGCGACCAGCTCGCACAGGTGCGAGAGCCGTTCTTCGATCCGAACGAGATGAACATCCCGGACGAAGCCGGTCTCGCGGCGAGACTCCGGGACGCGCCCTACGCCGGCGCGATGAAGGAGGCCCTCGGAGACGTCGCGTGGACGGACGACGCGCAGGTCAACGCCCACGCCTTCGCTGCCCTCGTCGCTTTCCTCAAGGAACCGATGTTCCGCCCGTTCGACGCGCGGATCGACGATTTTTTCGCCGGCGACGAGTCGGCGCTAACCCCGGCGGAACGCCGGGGCTACGAGGTCTTCAAAGGTGCGGGCAACTGCGCGGAGTGCCACCTGGTGGGAACCCTGACATGGCCACAACCTCTGCTGAGCGACTACGGCTTTGACAACCTGGGCGTGCCCTCGCAGGGCGGGAAAGACCCCGGGCTCGGCGGACACACCGGGGATCCCGGGCAGCTCGGCCAGTTCCGCGCCCCGACCTTGCGCAACCTTGAACTGACCGCGCCCTACATGCACAACGGATCTATCGCCACGGTCCGGGAGGTCATGGAATTCTACAACCGCCGCGACCTCGAGCCGGAGCGTTGGGGGCCGACCGACTACCCGGAGACCGTCAACCACGACGACTTGGGAGACCTCGGGCTGAGCGACCAACAGGTGGCGGACCTGACGGCACTCATGGCGGCGTTCACCGACCGCAGCCTCCTGGAAATGAAGCCGGGAGGAACCTTTCCCCAGGCGCCGCCGGGGACACCAAGCACCGAGTCGCGGCGCCGGTTCTTCCCGGACTGGTCACGGCTCCCCGACCCGGCTTCGGACTAGCGCCCGCCGGGTTCTCAGATGCTGGCAAGGCGCCCGGTGCTGTCGCCGAAGCGCTCGAGCGGCGGGACGCCCATGGTATCGAGCATATTCAGGTAGAGGTTGCAAAGCGGGACCGAATTGGTGTCGCGGTGCCGCCCCGGGTTGAAACTCCCCCCCCCGTTGCCGGCCAGAACGATGGGCAGGTTGGTGTGGGTGTGCCGGTTGCCGTCGGAGTTGCCACAGCCGTAGACGATCATCGAGTTGTGCAGGACCGACTGGCCGTCGCCGTCCTTCTTCGCCTCCAGCATGGCGAGAAACTCGGCAAATCTCTCGGCGTAGAAACGGTCGATACGGGTGACCTTGGCGATCATCTCCTCGCTGTCGCGGTGGTGGGTGAGCGAGTGGTGCCCCTCCGCCACGTCGATCTCCGGGAACGAGCGGTTGCTACCGTCGTGGGCGAGGATCAATGAACTGACGCGGGTAGCATCGGTTTCGAAAGCCAGCACCATCATCTGGAACATCAGCCGGATGTACTCGTCGTAGCGCGCCGGGATACCGTCGGGCGTCGCAATCTCGGGATCCGGCACATCGCCGAAGCTCTCCGCCGCCTCGATGCGCTGTTCGATCTCGCGGAGGCCGGTGAGGTACTCGTCGAGCTTCTCTTTGTCGCGGTGGGTGAGCTGGGCTTGCACGGATCGGGCGTCGTCCATGACGAAATCGAGGATCGAGCGCTGCTGGGCGCGGCGCCGGGCGAGGCTGGCACCGCGCTGGCCGGGGTCCCCCGCCCCGAAGAGCCGTTCGAAGACCATGCGGGGGTTCGCCTCGGGCGAACGGGGCGAGGTGGGCGAGTTCCAGGCGAGGTTCGACTCGTAGGCGCAGGAGTAGCCGGAATCGCAGCCGCCCGATTTGCGATGGGGGTCGGTGGAAAGCTCCAGCGACGAGAACCGCGTGCGGGTGCCGATGTGCCTGGCCGCGATCTGGTCGACGGAGATCCCCGCGCGGATGTCGCTCCCGGCCGTCTTCTTCACGCGGACGCCGGTGAGGAAGCTCCCGTTGGCGCGGGCGTGGTCGCCGGCGCCGTCGGCCCCGGGTTCGGCGTTCTTCAGGTCGAGGCCGGTGAGCACCTGTACGCGGTGCCGCAGCGGCTCGAGCGGGGCGAGCGTGTTGCCGAACGTGAAATCCGTGCCCGTGCCGGTCGGGAACCAGTCTTTCTGGATGGCCCCGTTGGGGAAGTAGAGGAAGGCCATGCGCAGCGGGGCGCCGGTGGCGGTGGTGGCGACGGGCGGCGCGGCGGCGGCCAGAGCACGGGAGGCCACGGTGGCCTCGAAGGCGGGGAGCGCGATGCAGGCGCCCATCCCGCGGAGGAAACTGCGTCGGGTCGTTTCGGTGTTCATGAGTCAGTTCGGCGGCGGCGTTGGAACGGGGCGGATTCGATAATCCCGTGGATGAGGGTGGAGAAACGCCCGCCGGATTCCTGGAGGCTCTCGACCAGGGCATCGACGGTCGTGATGTCCCCGGGTTCCGGCCCCCGCCCCAGCGCGTAGGTGAGGAGCTTCTCTGTCAGACATCGATAGTAGTCGTCGCGGCGCGCCGTGGCCAGCACGATTTTGAGTTCGTTGACGTCGGCAAAGGTTTCTCCCGTGATGAGCTTGCCCGACGGCGCCCCGAGAGCCTCGCCCAGTTCCGCATCGCGCCACCGGCCCATCGCGTTGAAGTTCTCCATGGCCAGGCCGAGCGGGTCCATCCGGTTGTGGCACGAGGCGCAGAGCGACTTCTCGCGGTGGAGCGCCAGCGCGTCGCGCAGCGAGCGAACGCTGCCGTCGGCCCCCGTTTCTGAGGCTTCCAGCAAGGGGATGTCGGGGGGCGGCGGCGGCGGTGGCGTGCCAAGAATGTTGTCCAAGACAAAGAGCCCCCGTTTGACCGGGGAGGTCCGCGTGGGGTTGGAGGTCACGGCGAGGACGCTGCCCATGGTGAGGACGCCGCCGCGCGGGCTCCCGGGCGGAAGCTTCACGAGCCGCATCTCCCGTCCGCTCACCCCCGGGACATCGTAGTGGTTCGCCAGCTCTTCGTTCAGGAACGTGGAATCGGTGTCGATAAGCTCGAGGACGCTTCCATCGGTGCGAAGGAGGTGCTCGAAGAGCATCTCGGCCTCCCGGCGCATGGCCGTCCGGAGGGAGCCGCCGAAGTCGACCCGTCCGAAGGCGCGACGCTTTTCGCGAAGGGCGGACCGCTCCTCGCGCAACGCCGCCTCCTTGGCCGCGTCCTGCGCGATGATCGCTTCATCGAGGGCGAGCTCGATCCGCGCGCGCTCCTCGGAGAGCTGCCGGAACAGTTGCTCACCACCCATGTCGCGGGCATGGACGATGCGCGCATCGATGCTCACGCTCTCCACGTCGCGGGACTGGAGCCACTGCCCGGCGAAGTTCCGGACGAAGGCGTTGGACCGATCGTCCCGGACCATCCGCCCGATCTGTTCGGAAAGCTGTTCCCGCAGCTCACCCCGCTCGGCGAGGGCGACCAGTTCCGCGTCCGGCATGGTCGACCAGAGGAAATAGGAAAGCCGGGAGGCCAGCGCCCACTCGTCCAAGAGGGGGTAGGCGCCGGGAGCTTCACCGGGGATCGTCTCCTCCATCCGGAAGAGGAAGCGAGGCGAGGCGAGCACCGCCGTCATGGCCCGCGCGATGCCATTTTCGAAGCTGCCTCCGGAAGCGGCAGCGAGCGCGACCAGCTTGTCCACGGTCGCGGCGTCGGCGGGACGGCGGAAGGCGCGCGTGGCGAAAGCGCCGAGGATCTCGCGGGCGTAGTCGGCCCGGCCACGCTCGTCACCAGGCACCTCCGGCCGGGGGAAGAACCGAGCATAGCCCGGCGACGGGATGGCGAGATCCGGCTCCAGGGGCCCGATGACGCGCGCACCTCGAAACCTCAGGACCACGCTCGTCTCCCCTTCGGAGGACTCTTGGGGAACCTCATCGATCCCCACCAGCGGCGTCATGATGAGCTGTAGCGCATGCTTGCCCGGCTCCCAGTAGACCTCCGTCGAAGACGCGAGCCGGATGCCGCCCTCCCACTTGAGTTCCTTCTCGAGCACCGCCTCGCCGTCGATCCTCCACCGAACCTCGGCCCGACCAGCGTTGAAGAAGAAGGAGAGATCGACCGGCGAATCGAGGACGACACGGTAGGTTCCAGCGACCGGGACATCGACCATCGCCGTGATGTTCAAGGGGTCGTAGACGGATACCCGCAGCTCGGTGTAGGCGCCTTCCCGCCCGCCCTCACCATTGAAATAGTGCGCCTCGATCTCCCGTTCCGGGGTCGTGTGGCTCGCGAGCGGGACGGCTCGGGCGACGATGGATTCCGCGGCCTGCATGTATTTCTCCAAGAGGAGCGACGAGGTGGACAACACGTCGCCAATGGTATCGAACCCGTAGCCGGTATCGTCCGCCGGAAACTCCTCGTCGGTCCGGTAGTCGATGCCCATCAGGTCGCGGACCGTGTTCCGGTACTCCACGCGGTTCAGGCGCCGGAGCGTCACGCGACCGGGGTCCGGATTGGCCGGGTCCAAGCCCAGTGCGTCCCCTTTGATCCACTCTTCGAGCCGGGCGAAATCGGCCTCGGGGATGCGATCCTTCCGCGCCGGCGGCATCAGGCCGCTCCGGATGTTCTTGAGGACATCGATCCAGAGGTCAGACGCTTCCAAAACGCCCGTGCCGGCCGCGAAGCCGTCGAAGGAAACCCCGCCCTTGTCAGCACCGTCGCCGTGACAGTCGAAGCAGTTCTCCTCGAGGATCGGCAGGATCGCCTCGTGAAATGCCCCCTCGCCCGGCGCCCCCACGGCCACGCACGAGCCGGCGGCCACGCTCGCCAGCACGACCATCGGCCATGTCAGGTGACCGGAGAACGGGATCGTGCGATTCGGCGGTTGTGTTGGAGGTGTTGGCATCTCGGTCGGGCGGGAGGGTGCGAGGGCGCGCCTACGCCGATCCTGCCCAGTGACTATACGCGGCCCGCCCCCCCTATCTTTGTCTTCCGATCCTCCGGCGCGACGTTTTGTGTAAGAAGCTGTCTAAAAAGTCATGTTGGTGCCGCGGCTTTCCCTTCAGCGGGAGGCGAGGCGGGAGGAGGAAGTTGGGCGAGCCCAGCGCCCGACGACCAACGAAGCCTGCCGCTGTTGGGGAAGCCGCCCGAAGGGACGATTCCCCATCCCAAGGCGACAGCCCTGCTTTCCGACCTCAACGATCTGGAGTCGGTGCTGACAGGACTTTTTAGACAGCTTCTCAGCCTAGCGGGATGAGAAGGCGAATTCGGTCGTCTCGTGCAGCGGCTCTCCCGGCCGGACGACGATGGAAGGAAAGTGGTCGTGGTGGATGGCGTCCGCGAAGTGTTGGGTCTCCAGGCAGACGCCCGCGTGCCCCAGGTGGTTTCCCGTGTAGAGCTGGACGCCCGGCTGGGTGGTGCGCACCTCCATCACGCGACCGCTGCTCGGATCCTCCAGACGGGCGGCCGTTTTCATCTCACCGCCCCCGCCGAGGACGTAGTTGTGGTCGTAGCCGCCGGTCGATGCCACCGCGTCGATGCGGTCGCCGATCCGCGTCGGCTCGCTGAAGTCCAATGGCGTTCCGTCCACCGGGAGGATCTCTCCCGTCGGGATCAGTTCAGCATCGGTCGGCGTGTAGCTTTCCGCCGCGATCCAAAGGCGGTGGTCGAGGCAGTCCCCCCCGCCGGCCAGGTTGAAGTAGGCGTGGTTCGTAAGGTTGACGATAGTGGCCCGGTCGGTTTCCGCGCGGTACTCGACGCGGAGTTCGTTCGCGTCGGTCAACGTGTAGGTCACGGTGGTCGTCAGGTTGCCGGGGAACCCCTCCTCCCCGTCTTTGCTGAGATAGGTCAACGTCACGGACGATTCGGTGTCGCCCTCCGAAGTTTCTCCAACCGCCCACACCGATTGGGCGAAGCCCTTGCGCCCGCCGTGGATCGAGTTCTTCCCGTTGTTCGCCGCGAGCTGGTAGGTCGTGCCCTCGAGGTCGAACTTCGCCCCGGCGATCCGGTTGGCCACCCGTCCGATGACGGCGGCGGCACCGCCGAACCCGCTCTCGAACTTCTCCAGGCTATCCGTGGAGAGCACCACGTTCGTCGACGCCCCTTCCCCGTCCGGGACATTGAGCGCTTTGATGATCGCCCCGTAGGTGATGATCTCGGCGCTCATCCCCGCGGCGTTGCGCAGCGTGACGCGTTCGACCTCCGCCCCGCCTTCGGTTTTCCCGAAGTCGTCCCGCAGCACGCGCTCGAGGCCCGGCGCAGAACAGGTGCCCAAAACGGTGGTGGCCACCGTGAGAATCGTTGTCAGGTTCATCCCCACTATTCGAAGCGGGCGCCGGTGAAATCAATGCGGTAGATCATGCCTTCATAGCCGACGGCGTAGAGGGTGCCTGCCTCGCTTTCGCCGAACGATACGAGGCGCTCGGGGACAACCCCGATCTGGCGCGCCCTCTCCAGCTCCCCGCCGGCGTCCCGCGTGATCCCGAAGAGCAATTTCGAGTTGAAGTCACCGCACACGTAAACGCCGTAGAACGACGGCGCCTCACCTCCCCGGTAGACGTGCCCCCCGGTGATGGAGTTGCCGGCGGTAAGCGAACACCGGCTGGGCGTAGCTGCGCCCGTCCCGGCGGAAAGCGTTGGAGAACGGTTCGAACCCTTCGTAAACATTCCAGCCGTGGTTGTCGCCCCGCTGCACGAGATCCACCTCTTCCCCGCGATCCTGCCCGACATCGGCCAGCCAGAGCTCCCCGGTCAGGCGGTCGAAGGAAAAACGCCACGGGTTACGGAACCCGTAGGCCCAGCTCTC
>CAZKYJ010000033.1:0-14848 GCA_964556355.1 uncultured Verrucomicrobiales bacterium
ACAACGAGAATTTCTATTTCATGGAGATGAACACCCGCATCCAGGTGGAGCATCCCATCACCGAGGAAGTCTACGGCTGCGACCTCATCAAAGAGCAGATCCGCGTGGCGGCCGGCGAACCGTTGTCGATCCACGTCCGCAAACCGAAGCCCCGCGCCCACTCCATCGAGTGCCGGATCAACGCGGAGGATCCTTACAACAACTTTGCCCCCAGCCCTGGAAAGATCACGAATTTCTATGCCCCTGGCGGACGCGGGGTGCGGATCGACTCTCACATTTATTCCGGCTATTCGGTGCCCCCTTACTACGACAGCATGATCGCCAAGCTGATCGTCACCGGAGCCACCCGCGAGATTGCGATCGCGCGGATGACCCGCGCGATCAACGAGTTCCTCATCGAAGGGATCAAGACGACCATCCCATTCCAAGACGCCATCCTCAAGAACTCCGACTTCAAGAGCGGCCGCTACAACATCGGTTGGGTGGAGAAATTCCTCGCGTCGACCCCGAAGACCAAGTAGCGGATGCCGCCCCTCCAGGACGCCCGCCTCTACGGCATCCTCGATCTCGGATACACTGCCCGGCGCGACGCGCTCGACGTGGCTACCGACCTGATCGCCGGGGGTGTCGACCTCCTCCAGCTCCGAGCCAAGAGGGAGACCGCAGCCACGATCCAGGACCTGGCCACCGCGCTGCTTCCCGCCTGCCGGGAGGCTGCCGTCCCGCTCATCATCAACGACCACCCGGCGGTCGCCGCAGCCGCCGGCGCCGACGGCCTCCACCTCGGCCAGGACGACGGCGCCTTCCCCGCCCCGCCGTCCCCGCATGCGGAACTCCGGATCTTCGGCCGCTCGACCCACAGCCTCGAGCAGGCGCGCGCGGCGGCCGCCGACCCCCGCACGGGCTACATCGGGTTCGGCCCGCTCTACGCCACACCGACCAAGCCCGGCCGCCCCGCCATCGGGCTCGACGACATCGCCTCCGCCCACGCCGAGCTCCCCCCTGGCTTCCCGATATTCTGTATCGGAGGCATCAACCACGACACCCTTCCCGAGGTCGTCGCCGCGGGTGCCCGCCGCGTCGTCATCGTCTCCGCCCTGCTCCGGGCCGACGATATCACCGGCGCCACCCGACGCGCCAAGGCCTGCCTCCCCTTGCTCTAGCGAGCCTATTCAGCCGGCGGCGGCGATCGCCGGGGCGCATCCCGCCAGGAGAGCGACGACAAGGGTGCCGCCTCGCAACGACCGCGAGACTCCTCCGCCGATCGGCAAAAGATCCACTTGAGCTGTCCCCGATCCCGCCCAAGTCTCCTCTTCCTAACCTATCCACTATCCATCCCAAAAATGTCTGTCCTCGTCGCCGGAACCGTCGCAATCGACTCCATCAAAACTCCCACCGACTCCCGCGACCGGGTGCTTGGGGGCTCAGCCACGTACGCCTCGCTCGCCGTTGCCCACACCGTCGATAGCGATGCGACGCCCATCTATCTCAGCGGCATTGTCGGAGCCGATTTCCCCGAGGAGCACCTCGCCCTTTTCAAAGATCGCGGGATCGATGCCGCCAACGTGGAGATCGTGGCCGACGGGAAAACGTTTTTCTGGGCGGGCGAGTATTTCGGCGATCTGAACTCGCGGGACACGCTCGAGACGCAGATCAATGTGCTCGACCAGTTCGACCCGGACCTCACGGCCGACGCCCGCAAAGCCGCCATCGTCGTCCTCGCCAACATGGGGCCGGAGGACCAGCTGAAGGTGCTCGCGCAGATCGAGAACCCGAAGTTCGTCCTCGCGGACACCATGGATCTCTGGATCAATATCGCCCGCGAGAAGCTCGGTGAGGTCCTGACGAAACTCGACCTCCTCGTCATCAACGACAGCGAGGCCAAGATGATGATGGACACCTCCAACCTGATCACCGCAGGGCACAAGCTCCTCGAGCTCGGCCCGAAGTACGTGGTGATCAAAAAAGGGGAGCACGGCGCGCTCCTCTTTTCTTCCCGCCGGTTCTTCACCACAGGCGCCTACCCGCTCCACTCGGTCGCCGACCCCACCGGCGCCGGCGACACCTTCCTCGGCGGCCTCGCCGGCTCGCTCGCCGCCATCAGGGGCGAGATCACGTTCGAGGATATCTCCCGCGCGATCGTCCAGGGAACCGTCCTCGCCTCGTTCACCTGTGAGACTTTCAGCACCGAGGCGCTCGTCGCGCTCACCCCCGATGCGATCGAAGCACGCCTCGCGGAGTTCCGCAGCTACACCGCCTTCTAACGCAGCAGAACCGCGAACCCCTGCCCTCCTGCCTTCCTATGTGGTACTACGTCACCCCCGCCGGCGAGAAAGCCGAAGCCCCGAACGACGATCTTCCCGCCGCCGTGAACGCGGGGCTCGTCACCCGTGAAACCCTCGTCTGGCAGGACGGCATGGTCCAATGGCAACCCGCCGGACAGGCCCAGCCGTCGCTTTTCCCGACCGCACAGCCCTCGGTGCCCGCCGCCGCCACCGAGCTGCCGCCCCCGCTGGCCAACCGCTCGACGCCCGGGCTCACCATCGCGTCGTTTGTCTGCGGGCTGGTCAGTTTCACTGGCCTGAGCATCCTGACCGGGATTCCCGCCGTCATCCTCGGCCACATGGCCCTGAAGCTGTACCGCGAAGAACCCGATCGGTATGAGGGGCGGGGACTCGCGGTCGCCGGCCTCGTCCTCGGCTACGTCAGGGTCGCCGTCCTATTCGTCATCGTGATGTTCGCCGGCTTGAGCGCCGCCCCCTCCCGCTGATCCCGGCACCGCTTTCCCCCGCCGCAAGACCGTGATCGGCTCCTTGTCGCCGAGCACCGTGGGATCGGTGTCGAGCACGTAGAGGTCGAGGATCGCTTTGACCCGCGCCAGCAGCTCGCGCGCCCGCGATTTGAAACTCTTGTCGACCTCGACCGGTTCCGCCGCGAAAGCCCGCGCGTCGATCCCGAACCGCCGGGCGATGAAAACCGCCCGCCCGACGTGGAATCCGTCCGAGATGACCGTCATCGAATCGAGTTCGAACACTTCCCGCGCCCGCGCCATCGAGTCCAGCGTGCGGAACCCCGCATAGTCCAAGGTGATCGCGCTCGCGGGGACCCCAAGTTTCACCAGGGCAATTCGCATGTCCTTCGGTTCGTTGTAGTATTTTTCCGAATTGTCCCCGCTGACGAGCAGGTGGTCTACCTTCCCTGCTTTGTAGAGCTTGGCCGCCGCTTCCATCCGGTGGGTGAAATGGAGGTTCTCCTGCCCTGCTGCCACCCGCTTGGACGTCCCCAGTACCAAACCCACCTCGTTGTAGGGAACCCGGTCGACCTCGGAGAACACCCGCGTCGCGGTCGATCCCGTGACCCAGACATTACAGGCCAGCAGCGCCAGCACGAGAAGCACTACCGCCCAGAAGCCAAATAGAAAAAGCCGTTTGATCCAGCGCCACATTCCTTCTACCGCATCGCCCCCTGCATCCGTAACCTAACGCGCGCCCACCCTCTCCCGCAAAAGCGAAAATTCACCCACGATCCATTCGACCTTCCCGTGACCGTCTTCCGCGTCCTAGCTTACCTCAAGCGCTATCCCGGCCTTGCCACCGCCCAGCTCACCTGTGCCGTCCTCATGACCGGGCTCATGCTCGTCTTTCCGGAGGTCACCAAGACGATCGTCGGCGAGATCATCCCCGCCGGGGATGTCACGCGCCTGCTCACCACGGTCGCCGTCGCCGCGGCCGCCTTCGCCGGGACGAACCTCTTCAACGCGTTGCGCATCGTCATCAACAACACCTTCGAGCAGAAAGTCATTTTCGACATCCGCTCCGATCTCTACCAAAAGATCCAGCGCCTCCCGATGACGTGGTTCGACAACAAGCGCACCGGGGACGTCATGACCCGCGTCACCGAGGACGTCACCGCCATGGAGCGCGTCCTCATCGACGGGGTCGAGCAGGGTGTCGTCGCCTCGCTCCAGATCATCGGTTTCGGCATCTACCTATTTTTCGTCAACCCGGCCGTCGCCGCTGTCGCCCTCATCCCCATCCCGTTCCTCGCCCTGGGGGCGGCGCTCTACACCAAGACCGCCCCCCAGCGCTACCGTGCCTCCCGCCGTGCCACCAGCGCCATGAACGCCCTCCTCCACGACAACATCGACGGCATCCAGCAGATCAAAACTTTCGCCCGGGAGAAAGAGCAGCACACGCGGTTCAACGCCGCGAGCGACCGGGTGCGTCGCGCTACCCTGCGGGTCATGCGGGTCTGGGCGATCTACAGCCCGTCCATGGAATTCTGCCGGAACGTCGGCTACATCCTCGTCGTCGGCTTCGCCAGCTACTGGGCAATCACCGGGCAGCATGGGCTTTCCACCTCCGACCAGGGCATCGGCGTCCTCACCGCCTTCCTCGTCTCGCTTTCCCTCTTCTACGAGCCCGTCACCCGGCTCCACCAGCTCAACCAGATCATCCAACAAGGCCGCGCGGCCGCCGAGCGGGTTTTCGAGATCGTCGATGCCACCGAGGAGCGCAACGCCACGGACGGGGTCGCGTTGCCCCTGCCCATCAACGGGCACGTCACCTTCCACGAGGTCTCCTTCACCTACCCCGCCGCCGCCGGAAAGGCGGAGGCCATGCGGGAAGACCCGGATTCCCCCGAGGAAAAGAAGAAACCCCTCCCCCAAACGATCTCCAGCATCTCCCTCGACGCCCAACCCGGCCAGACGGTCGCGTTCGTCGGTCACACCGGCGCCGGAAAATCCACCATCATCAACCTCCTCACCCGCTTCTACGAGTACGACAGCGGCACGATCGCCATCGACGGCGTCCCCATCGACACCGTCGCCAAGTCGTCCCTCCGCGCCGCCGTCGGCTACGTCACGCAGGAGTCGTTCCTCTTCAACGGCACCGTCCGGGAAAACCTGCACCTCGCCAATCCGGAGGCCAGCGACGAAGAACTCTGGCGCGCTCTGGAAATCGCCAACGCGAAAGACTTCGTCGCCCGGCTCCCCGAGACGCTGGCGACCAACGTCGGCGAGCGCGGCGTCAAGCTCAGTGTCGGCGAAAAGCAGCGCATCGCCATCGCCCGGGTCGTCCTCAAGAACCCCCCCCTCCTGCTCCTCGACGAGGCAACCGCCTCCGTCGATACCGAAACCGAGCGCCTCATCCAGTCCGCCCTCGACCGCTTGCTCGCCGACCGCACCGCCTTCGTCATCGCGCACCGGCTCTCCACCGTCCGCAACGCCGACAAGATCTACGTCCTCGAACGCGGCCAGATCATCGAAGAGGGCACCCACGAGACACTCCTCGCCCAAGGAGGCCAATACGCCGAGCTTTCAAAAACTTCACTGCTCGCTTAAAAAGTGCTTTTCATAGCCTTGGCAATGACATATAATTAATATAATTAAATGAATTGACCATGACCCGTCTAGATCCCCGTCCCCTCGTTCTTGTCGCCGACGACCAGCCGGCCATGGCCACCGCGCTCGAAGAACTGCTCACTGGTTGGGGGTATCATGTGGAAATTGCGCTGAGCGGGCGAACCGCGATCTCCGCCGCAGCGCAGATGTTGCCGGACCTCATCCTCATGGACATCCAAATGCCCGGTATCGGAGGGATTGATGCGGCGGCCATCATCCGCCAGAACCGGTTGCAACAAGACGTCCCCATCCTCTTTTTCGGCACGCACCCCGATGGCGGCCCGGCGCTCGCCAAGCCCGTCTGCCCGTCCGTCCTCCGATCCCAAGTCGCCGAAATCCTCGCCCCCAACGTGGCTCTGCCGGCGTAGTTCCGCCGGAGCGCACTGATCGGCCCGCCGCGGGGCGTGATGGGAGGGCTCCCACACGGATCCGTCCGGTGTCGGGGTGCGGCCATGGTGGGGCGTGGGCGCCCGTGTTGCCGCGACCGTTCCGTACGTCGCACCCCGGCCATCGCCGCCACCCGGGCTCGAGCGCGTCAACGACTCCCCCGCTTGAATGTTGCCCCTTCGAACTTGAGACTCCAGCTATGCAGACCCGCACGCTTGGAAAAACCAACTTCGCAATCTCAGAGATCGGCTTTGGCGCCTGGGCCATCGGGGACGCCTGGGGCGACCTCGTCCCCGAGGCCGAAGCCAAAGCCACCCTCCACGCCGCGCTCGACGCGGGGATGAACTTCATCGACACCGCCGACGTCTACGGAGCCGGCCGCTCGGAGACGCTGATCGGTTCGGTCCTCAAAGAACGGCCTGCTGGAGAGCGGATCTACGTGGCCACCAAGATGGGACGCGGCCCCGGCTGGCGCGACTCCCATGCCGCCATCAAAGAAGCCGCCCTGCGCGCCTGCGACCGCTTGGGAGTCGATTCCCTCGACCTCGTCCAGCTCCACTGCATCCCCACCGACACCCTCAAATCAGGCGTTGCCTTCGACCATCTCGAATCGATCAAGTCCGAGGGACTCATCAAGAACTGGGGCGTCAGCATCGAGACCATCGAGGAGGGACTCTTCTGCATCGAGCAGCCCGGCTGCTCCGCTCTCCAGGTCATTTTCAACCTCTTCCGCCAGCGGGTGGTCTCCGATCTCCTCGATGCCGCCCTCGCCAAGGACGTCGGCATCATCGCCCGCGTCCCCCTCGCATCGGGCCTCCTCACCGGCAAATTCCGACCCGACACCACGTTCCCCGACGACGACCATCGGAACTTCAACGCCAACGGCGAGCAGTTCAATGTCGGGGAGACCTTCGCCGGCGTCCCCTTCGATCGGGGCATCGCCTTCGCCGATGCCGTTGCCGACATCATGGCACCCGATTCCCCCGGAGCTCCCCTCGCCCAGAAATCGCTGCGCTGGATCCTCGACCACGGGGCGGTGACCACCGTGATCCCCGGCGCCAA
This sequence comes from uncultured Verrucomicrobiales bacterium, assembly GCA_964556355.1. GTDB lineage: Bacteria > Verrucomicrobiota > Verrucomicrobiia > Verrucomicrobiales > DEV007 > CAZKYJ01. The sequence continues at coordinate 6,854 of CAZKYJ010000033.1, forward strand.
GTCCCCCGAGCAAGCGCGGCAGAATGCCGCCGCCGCGGCGCTCCCCCCGCTTGGAACGGACACCCACGAGCACCTGACCCACTACTACCGGACGAATATCGACCGCGCCGTCCGCGGCGCCTACTAAGGGCAGGTGCGATCTCCGCCCCACGGGATCCGGCGGGCACGGTCGCAGGGGCTCTCGTCCGTGAAGGTCATGGAAGCCGCGGCGGCCCCGTTCCCACCGTGGGGTGCTATCTCTCGCCGATGCGGACACGGAAGTACTCACCCGGCTCGGAGGCCGCTCCGGTCACCGAGTGCACGCCTGCGGGGTTCCGCGGGATCCCGTCGTTGCCGGGGACGTTCCAGCGAAACCAGTCGAGCAGGTTGGAGGAGTGCTCGACGGTGGCGCCCCGGTTTGATCGCCCTGGCAGAACGATCTCGATGGAACTTGCCCCACGACTAAGTTCCGTCGCGAGCCGGCTTTCCGCATCGCGGGGGTCGGTCAGGGCAATCCACTCCTCGTTGTTGGTCTGACCGTCCCCGTCCGCATCGAGATCGGGCGCGCCATCGGGCGATGTGGTGCTCCCGAAATTCGCCAGGCGCCAGGCGGCGTAGTCGACCAGCTCGCTCGCCTCTTGATTGATCCAGTCCGTCAGGAGTTGGATGGCCTCTGCATCGAGCTCGTTCGTGGCCAGCGGCGGCATCCTCGTGTAGCCGTTGGCCACGGCGACACGGTTCAAGATGACCGAGCGATCGGGGCTGCCGGGCACGACGAGCCGGTCATCGGGATGCTGGGTACCCGCGAGAGCCACCCCGTTGATGATCCCGGTAGCCGCGATGGAGAGGTGGTGGTTCCCTTCCCACGAAAGGGGTTGGATCCCAGGATCCTGATGGCAGTAGGCGCAGTTCACGTCGAGGTACGAACGGACCCGGGCCTCCAGCGAGTAGTCCGTCGCCGACGGGACGACGTGGCGGGGAAGCGAGGCGGGTGGCTCCGGGAGGGAATCGAGATAGCCGCTATCTCGCAGCAGCGTCAGGAAGTTCCCCGCCATTCCCCCGAGGTTCCCGTCGTGGTTGAGCTGCCGCGTGTTGAAGGAAAGCGCCAGCCCGCCATCCGCGGTGTGACAGATCGTGCACGCCGCCCGGGACGGGATACTCCAGGTTTGCTGTCGCGGTCCCGATGACGTGGTCACCGTGAGTTCGATCTCCTCGCCCCCGCTGCCCACGAGATCGGCCGCCGTCCCCGCTTCGTTCCACCGGTAGGAGACACCGTAAACCCCTTCCGTAAAGCTCACCGTCCCGCCGATCAGCTCGGGGCGGATCAGCATGTCGGAACTGCCGATCCCGTTGTTTAAACCCTGGATCGCCAGAACGTTGGTTCCCTCCCGCAAGAGCGGGGCGAAGGCATTCAGGTCGAAGTCCTCGAAGCTCGTCGCCTGGGCGTCGGGGTGGTCTCCCGATGCCCCCGCGTTCCAAGTGACCGTACCTGGCGCGTTCGCAGCCGCCACCTGCTGCCCGTTGAGATAGGCGACGAAGCCGTCGTCATACATCATCCGCAATGTCAGTTCGGTAATAGCATCGGCACCCGTGACTTCGAACGGTATTCGGAGATAGACCGAGGTGTTCTCCCCGTCTAGGGCAGCACCGAGATTCCCCCCGGGGCCGAAGAGCGGTAGGTAGTCGGAGTTATCATCGTAGCCGATCCCGGTGGATGCCATGGCCCACGCGGAGTCGTCGAAGCCGACCTCGTCCCACGACCCCTCGATCGAATCGTCGGTGGGCACGAAGACCCGACCGCTCGCCGTCCGCGACACGAGCACCGAGTCCGTCGTCTCCCCGATCTGGTTCCGCACCAGCACCCGCGTTTCGATCCGCTTCCGGCTGGCCGGGTTCCCCCTTTCGAGTTCGAGGTCGAAATGTTTCGCCCAGACCATCCCGTCCGGGAACTGCCAGGCTCCGTCCCGGGAGTAGGTGATCACGTCCGCATCGTCCCTCATCGCGAACCAACGTTGCTTCACCCCGTGGTCGGACCAGAAGGGGAGGTTCACCGCGTAGGGAACGACGCCCGGATTCGGCGTCAGGGTGGCCACGTCCGAGAAAATCCCGGTTCCTGACAGGGTGGCAGGAAAACTCCCCCCCACATCCCGCGCCACGAGGCGGTGGATCTGCCCGCTTCCGATATCCGCGATCAGGACGTCGCCGTTGGAGGGATCGGGAGCGAACCCGACCAGACCCCCACTGCCTGCGATGCGGACGACTTCGGGCTCGCCCGGCCGATCCGTCCGCTCGAGCGACCAGATATTTCCCGAGGTGTAGTCCGCGAAAATGTACTTGCCGACGAGCTCCGGGATGTTCTCGCCCCGGTAGACAAACCCGCCGGTCACCGAGTTCCCTTGGAACGCTCCGCTCCCGTGACCGTAGTCCCAGGCCGGCGCGGTGAGCGTCGCGTTGGCGCGGCTCGCATTGTTGATGAGGTCGTTGAACTTCGGCCCGTTGGCATCCCCTTCAAACCACGCCCAGCCATGGTTGCTCCCACGTTCGACCACGGCGACCTCCTCCCACGCGCCCTGGCCCACATCCCCGACCCAGAGCTCGCCCGTCAAACTATCGAAGCTGAACCGCCACGGATTACGGAAGCCGACGGCGTAAAACTCGGTACGGACATCGGTCGGGACGACGCTGACCCCATTGAAATCCGTGACGTCCACCCACGGGTTGTCGGCGGGGACTTCATAGTGCGGATTCCCTCCGGCGAGAACCACCGCCGGATGGGCGTTCGGCCGCAGGTTGGCGTCGTCCCCTCCCGTCCCGTCTGCCGCGGTGTAGTCTTCCGGTTCGAGATCGACGTCGATCCGGGTCACGGAAGACCAGAAATCTTTGTCGATAAACTGGCTGTTGTTCAACGAATCGTTCTGGTTGCCCTCATCGCCCCAGCTCATATAGAGATAGCCATCGGGGCCGAAATGGAGATCGCCCCCATTGTGATTGCCGGCCTGGTCGAGCATCTCGATGAGGACTGTCTCCGACCCGGGGTCGGCGACCGCGTCGGTGATGTCGGGATCGTGCCAGCGTGACAGGCGCTGGTAGCCTTGCCCACCGAGGGTGACGTTGTAGACGGTGAAAAAGAACCCGTTGGTCGCGTAGTTCGGATGGAAGGCAACACTCAGGAGCCCCATCTCACTCGTCGTGCGGATTGCTTCGCCCCGCGCTGCGAGGATCCCATCGACGTTGAGGAACACAGATTTTGTCGGGCTGGGATCGGTGACGTCGGGAACGAGTTCGAGATCGCCCCCTTTCTCGCAGACGAACAATCGCCTGGCGTCGCCGGCGGGACTGCGGAGGCAGACAGGAGCGGAAAACCCCAGGCCGGGGAACGCATTCTCCAATTCGATCGTCGAGACCGGAGGGGCGTCCGGCAGAGTGATCGTCGTGTTCACCACCCGCGTCCCGGCGGATGCGGCAAGGCACGATGCGAACAGGAGGGCGGGGATTCGCAAGCACAGGAACATGGCGCCACTCTAACGTCTGCTACCCCTCGGCTCAAAGGCGAATGGGGTAGCAGACGCCGGGGTGGTGACGCCGGACGGGATCCACGGCTCAGACCTTGCCGAGGAACGGCTCCCAGTCCGCCAGCGTGTCCCGTTTTCGCAGGACGACGTGCATGGGAACCGGACGGGGCACGGTCGGTTGGCGCGCCAGTCGCAGGCCGGCCTCTTCCGGCGTGCGGTCGGCCTTCCGGGTGTTCACCAGGCGATCGGCCAGGACGCAATTTTCCCACGAAGTCGCCCCACCGCGAGATCGGGGCACGACGTGGTCGATGTTCCCCTCACCCGGACGCAGCGTCCGGCCGGTGTACTGGCACCGGCCACCATCACGCACCCAAAGGTTGCGTGCGTTCAGCTTCGGTCGTTGCAAGGGCACGCTGGAGAACCGCGCCAAGACGATCACCGTCGGTGCCCGCACCGGGCCGGCGGGGGTGCCCACCGATCGGTCGCTCTCGCGCACCGGAAGCTCGCGCCACGCGTCCCACGGCGTCGGAACCATGTGGTCACAGCCGACGATATCGAGCCCCGTGGCGGCGCCCGTGCTCATCTGACAGAATGCCATGGCGGGAGTCGTGACATTGACCGCCTGCCAGTTCCGGTTCAGAACGAGCACGATACATTGGTGAAGTGTGTTGTTCATCGTGTCTCGAATGGGAAATCGCGGTTCGAGTTCGTGCGCCGAGCGGCGTCCTGGGGACAGGTGTCCGTCCAACCGCAAAGGCATCCCTGCCGGGATTTGCACCCGGTTTTCCAGGTTGAAAGCCTGGTATCCTAACTACATGGATGACAGGGACAGAAAAAAGGGGGCGGCCGATCCGGCGGGACTTGCACCCGCAACCCTCCGGGTAAAAGCCGGATGCTCTCCTCGTTGAGCTACGGATCGCAGACGGCGACATGCCGACAGGAATTGCACCTGCCTAGGGAGGGTTGCCGCCTCCCGCCTCGCTACTCGGCCACGGCATGATCGGTCGTGCACGAGAACGCTCCAAGATAGGTTGGGTTGGCCGACGGGATTCGCACCCGCACCGCGATCTTCACAGGATCGAATGCGATCTCTTACACCACGGCCAAAGTCGATCAGTCATTGAAGAATTGGTAGGTGTTGGTGGTATCGCGCCACGGGTCATCTTCCGGCCGGTTTTTCGACGGTGGGTTTACCATCCACTGGCCGGGGCAACACCTGTTACTAAGAGTTGGTCGTAGGCCCCGGTAACGCTCCGGGTCTCCGGGGATATGAGCCCCGGGTCAGGACTTCCTAGCCTACTGATTTGCCTGGATATCTGAGCTCTGAACCGGATGCAATCCGCGCTTGGACCGGGGAGCGAATCACGCTCGCTACCCGAGCGGCCGCTCCCCGGACGACGGGGACTGCACCAGCCAGAAAATCCATCACATATGGACGGACACCTCTCCCGGTCGTGACTCGGGACCCGCGGGGTTTACTCGGCGGATCTTTCGGTGATTCGTGTGGCTCACCTCCCTAACTCGAAGCCGATCGGACACCGGGATTTCGGGGCACACCGCACCTGGGGCATCCGCATTCGGTTGCCTATCCAGGTTGACCGCCACGGGGCTTTCGGCTACGCTCGGCTCTTGCAAAGCGGGCTTAGCCTCCGGTACCGTCCGGTCGTGAGTGCCTCGTGGAACCCGCCCCCAGTGACAGCTGGGGGCGGGTTCTTTTGTTCCGGCTATGTTAAAATGCTAGGTGATAATCTGATTCGTAGTGATTTGGGGTTCGATGTTGTTCCAGTGATCCGCGCACAAAAAAACCCTGCTTTCGAGTCGAGAGCAGGGTTCACGCAGATGAAAAAAAAAGGGGATTCTCTCTTTACGTAAACCGCGCTCCAGCCTTGTGGCGTCCGAGCATAGATTCCTCGGAAATCGCATCCGAGTGCAGCGCACACTCGCGATAGCTACCCACACCATTCCAGCTCCCGAAGGGGGAGATCGTGGATTGAGCTGTGGTGGATGCAAACATGGTTCTAGTATATTGAGAGCAGCTCTTTGTAACTCTATTCCCCGCTCGTGTCAAAGTATGGAACCCCGTTTTTGTGTACTTTTGTGTATTTCATGGTCTATGCCCCCTCTAACTCCGCCCGCTTCCCCTTCGGTAGCGACGCCACCACCAGCGCATACGAGTGATCGACCAGCTCCCGCACGAGTGTTGCCGGGAGCCCCCCGTCGAGCACCAGCGTATTCCAGTGCCGCTTGTGCATATGGTAGCCTGGCAAGATACGTTTCGGGTGCCCGCGGCGCAGCTCGGCGGCACGCTCGGGATCGCATTTCAAATTCGCGCGCATCTCCCCGTTCGCCCGGTCCTCGGCCAGCAGCCCGAACATCTTCCCACCCACCTTGTAGACGAGCGCTTCCGGCCCGAATGGTGTCTCCTCAACGGCGCCGGCCCTGCCCATCGCGTACTCCCTGAACTCATCGGCAAACATCCCTCACCAACGCCCATCTTCTCCCCTCTTGAAACTTCAATCTTGAAACCTGATACTCCGCCCCTTGTCCGCCGCCGTTCTCAGCTCTATCGCCGAAATGTTCGGCCTCTTCGCCATCGGATGGATCGTCAACCGCCTGCGGTTCTTCGAGCCCAGCGACTTTGACCGTCTCTCCCGCCTGGTGGTGGAGGTCCTTTTCCCCTGCCTCATTTTCAACTCGCTCGTCTCCGGTCTCGAGCCCGGCCGCCTCGGCGAACTCTCGCTCCTGCCGGCGCTCGGTTTCGGCCTCATGGCCATCGGCGGGATCTGCGGCGCTTTCCTCCGCAGTGGTCTCAAGAGCAAGGATCCCGCCGTCGCCGCGGCTTTCCACCATATTTGCGCGATCAACAACTACGGGTTCCTCCCCATTTTTATCATCACCAATAGCATGCCGCCCGAGGCGCTGGCGCTCTTCTTCGTCTTTAACCTCGGCTCGACCGTCGGATACTGGACGGTCGGCGTCATCGTCCTCGAGCCCGGCGGCGCCTCGCTCCGCTCGACCATGCGACGCCTCATCTCGCCCTCGATGGTCGCCATCGCGCTCGGCATGACCGTCGCGCTGGCCGGGGGGCGCGAGTGGATGCCCCACTTCGTCATGCGCGTCACCGGGCTGGCCGGCGGGATCTCGGTGCCGCTCATCCTCATCGTCATCGGCGCGCTGTTGGGAGCCTCGTTCCGGCGCGAGCACGCGCGCGACCTCATCTACATCACCGTGCTCCGCGTCATCGTCCTCCCGGCCATCTACATCCTGGCCGTCTGGTGGCTCCCCTTGGCCGATGACGTCCGCATCATCTGCATCATCGTCTCCCTCATGCCCGCCGCCGCCACCTCCGTCGTCATGGCGCGCGTCTACGGCGGTTCGTCCGAGTTTGCCGCCGCCGCCACCATCACCACGACGGTCGCGTCGATTGTCACCATCCCGCTCGCGCTGCACCTGCTCCTGAACCAGGGGCAATAATTCCGCTTGCTGGTTCCCACGCCTCCCCCGACGGTTAGAGGTGCGCACGACCCTCACCCGACTCGCTGCGGTTGCGGCATTCATACCGGCTTTCGCTTCAGCCGAAAATGACTGGCGCATCGGAACCTATCAGATCCCCGGTTTCGAGTGGGATTTCCAATTCGACCAAGACGAAAGCCTCCCAACGCTCCCGCCCGCCAACGCCGATGAGGAGGCAATCCGTGAGTTCATTCGCCTGAGCGACCGCGTCGCTCGGGAACGTCTCACCTCCTACGAGTTCACGCCACCCGAGGGCACGCTGCTCGCCTTCGACCCCGCTACCTCGACCCTGGCCGCCCGCCTCCCGGAAGAAGAACAACTCCTCCTCGAAATACTGTCGATCGACGCCCTTCGCGCATCGGGGCTCGTCGTCCGCTGTGACCTCACCGTCTTCGAAGCACCGGCGAAGCTGATCCGCCACGCGGCGGCGGGAGCCAGCCAAGCGGTCGATCACCAGCCACTCCTCGACGCGCTGACCACCCGTGCCGATGCCGGAGAGGCGACCATCATCGACGACCTTCGCCTTGAGTTGAAAAGTGGAAATCGCGTCAGAACGTTGCGGGTCGGAGAGGTCAACTCCCCGATCGATCTCGCCATCACCGACAGCGGCCAGATCGAGTATGTGCTCGAGGGCACGAAAGCCGGGTGCCAGTTGGAACTCGATCTCGTGCTCGGTCTGGATGCATCGGAGATCGATCTCAACTTCGCCCTCGACTACGAGTTTGGCTCCCCACTCCTGCACTCTGAGGCAACCATCATCGCCCCGGGGGTCGTCGCGCGCGAGCCGGTGCGCGACCTTGCCCGCGCGACCGCGAGCACCGCCATCACGATGCTGAACGGAAGCTCCAAGCTCCTCGCCGTCTGGACCCCGGTCGGCTCCGGAGGCGCCCCTGGCGAAGGTGACGTCCTCCAGGCCGCCTTCCTCACCGCCACCACTGTTCCCGTGGTCACGGGTCCGAATCCGCTACCCGCCCAATGGTTGTCCGCGTAT
>CAZKYJ010000034.1:0-14798 GCA_964556355.1 uncultured Verrucomicrobiales bacterium
GTTCCGGAAGTAAAGCCGGCCCCCGAGTCCACGTACTGGGTAATCGTTCCAGGATCCGCCACTCCGTTGAGCTCCTCGATAATAATCTCCCAGTCGGCCAGATTCTCGCTCCGCTCGATGGTGTAGGTACGCCCGGGGATCGATTCGAAGCGGATCAACACGTCGCCAAATTCGTCGGGAATGAGTTCGGTGATGGCAAAGGTGAAGCCACCGGTGATGGGCGCGCTTTCGAAGCTGACGTAGTCCCATCCGATCCACGCGGCGTCCGGGTTGGCGGTACCGGCCGGATAGTTGGTCGTCCCTCCGGTGCGCCGCAGCGTGAGGACGTTCGAGCCGGCGACGGCGCCGACCGATCCGGCGGAGAACTCCGCCATCGTCAACCCGAGCAGCTGGGGGGTCACCGAGAGAAAGACGTTCCCGTTCATCGAATACTCGATGTCGTGGGTCGAGGCCACGCCACCCACGGTGCGCACGAAGTAGGCCTCGATGATGAACCTGAGCATGGCCGCCGGATCCGCCTCCTCCGGGGTCAGTTGGAAGTAGATACGCGACTCGGTAAAGCCGGTCGTCAGCGCGCGCGGGAAACCGATCTCGTCCGCGGCCACGCCGTTCGCCCACAGCTCCTGGCCCTGCGTCCATATTTGGCCGGGTGGGGTGAGCCCGGTGTAGTCACCATCTTCCCAATAGTAGTCGATATGCGGCGCCCGCTCTTGCTCCATCTCGCCGTTGGCATTGTTGTCGTCGCCGATCAGGAAGACGAACTCGAACGGCGTCACCTCGATGGTGATCGCCCGGGTTTCCACGTCGTTCCCGCGGGTGGAGGTCAGGGTGTAGGTCGTCGTCACATTTGGCCGCACGTCGATGGTTCCGCCCCCGAAGTTGTTGGCTACGGCGCCGATTCCTTGATCGATGGTCAGGGTGGCGGTCGGATCGACCGTCCAGCTGAGCGTGGTCGGGGGGGCGCCGGGACGGAGGAGGGCCGAGCTGGCAGAGAAATCGAGAATATTCCGCACCGTCACATCCACCTCTCTCATCTCCGTTCCGGCCGGCCCGTCGGACATCAGGGTGTAGGTCGTGTTCTCCGTCGGACTCACGGTGACCATCCCCACACCGTTGGTCGTCGCCGCGTCGGGATCGGCGACAGGAGGATCGAGGGTGAGCGTCGCACCGCTGTCGACGAGCCAGGTCAGCGTGGCCGTCCCGCCCGGATCGATGGTCGGGGTTGCGGTGAGAAAATTGCAGATGGGATCGACGCAGGCGACGCCCGAGACGTCGACCCCCAGCTGGAGGTAGTCGAACTGGATCCAGCTGGCCTCGCCGATGGCGTCGTAGCTGCCGCCGATCCACCGGAGGGAGAGGACGTTGCTGCCTTCGACCGCGCCCGCCGCCCCTTCAAAGGTGAACTGGCGGAACTCGATCCCGAAATCTTCGGGGGTGGCGATGAGCGAGCCGTTGAGCAGGATCTCCAGGTCGTGCAGCGAGACATCATTGGTGCCATCGCCATCGACGTCGAACCCCGCACGGTTGTCGACCGTGTCGAGCGAGAGCTGGAATTCCGCCGCGTCATCGGACCGGATCCGGTCGAGTTGGAAGTAGATGTTGATCTGCCTGAACCCGGTGGTCAAGGCGCGGGGAAAGCCGGGGTCGGTCTGGTTGGCGCCCTGCAGCCACGGCTCCATCCCCGCCGTCCAGACCTGGCCGGGGGGCGTGGCGGCCGTGTAGTCGCCGTTCGCCCAGTAGTAGTCGGTGAGTGCCGCGCTCTCCTGCTCGAACTCGGACTGGTTGCCATTGTCGACGCCGATGAACCAGACGTCGGAAAACTGGGCATGGGTATCAGCGAGGGGAAAGAGGGCTGCGACGGCCAAGCCAAGTCGCACCACACTACAAAAATGGGGGGCATTCATCGGGGGTGGAACGGGGGGGTGCGAATAGAGACTCCCGTGCCCGGACGGAATGGTCAAGAGGAATTCACGTGAACCGACACCCGCACGGGCGGGATTTCCACTTGCCGGCTCTGAAGCGCGGCGCTAGCCATACCGACCTCCCGCTCTCCGCATGAAAATCCAGTCTCTCGTGGCCCTCCTCGTCTTCCTCGTCCTCGTGACGATCGTCTGTGGCGTGGGGATCTCGGTCTACCGCAGCAAAGGGCTCCCCATCGCCGCTTCCGGACAGGCGTTCGCTCTCGAGCAGGCGCTGGCCGAATACCACACCGAACTCGGCAGCTACCCGCCGGAAGGATCCAACGCCGAGATCACGGCCGCCCTCCAGGGCGCGAACCCGCAGGAATTCGACTTCCTTCTCTCGACCGGAATCAAGTACGAGGTGTTCATCGCCGCCGAGGAGCAGGCCGACGGCAGTCGGATCGCCGTCGACGTGTGGAAGAACCCGCTGCAGATCAAATTGCCCCCATCGGTCGAGGTGCCCACCGTCATCTCTTCCGGCCCGGACGGCGTGGCGGGAAACAGCGACGATATCAGCTCCGAAAAGGCCCGGACGCTGCAGCCGGCCAAAAACGACGAAGAAGCAAATCCGGGAGCCTGACGATGCTCGAGTACCACCGGTTGCTCCGCCACGTCATGGAGAACGGAACGTTCCGCGAAGATCGCACCGGCATCGGAACCTACGCGGTCTTCGGGACACAGAGCCGCTACGATCTCGCGGGGTCATTCCCGGTCCTGACGACGAAGAAGCTGCACCTGCGCTCGATCATCCACGAGCTGCTCTGGTTCCTTTCGGGCGATACGAACGTGCGCTACCTCCGGGAAAACGGCGTGACCATCTGGGACGAATGGGCGGACGCCGATGGCAATCTCGGTCCGGTTTACGGCTCGCAGTGGCGACACTGGCGCGGGGCGGACGGAAGGGAGCACGACCAGATCGCCGCCCTCGTCGCCGGGCTCAGGACGAACCCCAGCAGCCGCCGCCACATCATCAGCGCATGGAATGTCGGGGAGATCGACCAGATGGCGCTGCCGCCGTGTCACGCGCTCGTGCAGTTCTTCGTGGCCGGCGGGACGCTCAGTTGCCAGCTCTACCAGCGCAGTGCTGACATCTTCCTCGGGGTGCCGTTCAATATCGCATCCTACGCCCTCCTCACGCTGGTGGTCGCCCAGGTGTGCGACCTGGAAGCGGGCGAATTCGTCCACAGCATCGGCGACCTCCATCTCTACTCCAACCACCTCGAGCAGGCGAAACTCCAGCTTTCGCGGGAGCCGCGCCCCCTCCCCCGCATGGTTCTGAACCCGGCGGTGCGCGAGATCGACGACTTCTGCTACGACGATTTCACCCTGGAGAACTACGACCCCCACCCCGGCATCCGGGCTCCGATCGCGGTATGAGCGCGCCGGAGCTCCATGCCATCGTCGCCATGGCGAGCAACCGGGTCATCGGGCGTGACGGAGCCCTGCCCTGGCACTTCCCCGAAGATTTGCGGTGGTTCAAGCGGCTGACCCTCGGGCATCCGATCATCATGGGACGAAAGACGTGGGACTCGCTCCCGAAGAAACTGCCCGGCCGGCGGAACATCGTGCTTTCCCGCACGGGAAGAGTCGCGGGCGTCGAATCGGCAGCCTCCCTCGAGTCGCTGGGCACCCCCCTGCCCACCGACGCCCCTTCGTTCGTCATCGGCGGGGCCGAGATTTACCGGCTCCTGCTTCCCCGCTGCACCGAACTCGTCGTGACGCACATCCGTGCAGCCTATGACGGCGACACCGAATTCCCGTCGTTCGAGGACGGGTTCGCCGCGGTGGAGACCTTGGCCGAGACCGACGACTTCGAGATCAAGCGCTACCGGCGTCGCCCTACTCCACCTGGGGCTTGAAGACAAAAATCCCCGCGAGGGTGGCGGCCATGAGCCCGATGATGATCCACCGCCACGGCACGCTGGCCGCGCGCTCGGTGCTCATGCGGAGCTCCTTGGATGGCGCCGACCAGCCGACCCCGATCTTGTGCACCACGACCCGGAAGGTCTGCAAGGTCCCCGGTTTCAGGCCGGTGAGCTTGGCGGGGATGACCCCGTCCTTGTCGATACTCCCGACCTCCTGCTCGGGGAACTTCTCCCAGACCTTCATCATGCGCTTGGCTTTCGGGACGTAGAGCAGGCGCTGGTATTCGACCTCGTAGCGGTACTCCCCCGGTTCCTCGGGCGGGAACCAACCGATGGTGATGTCTTTGGTCGACCGCCCACGAAGCCCCCAAGTTTTGATCGAGGGAACTCCCGCCACGTAGTTGCGGGTCGGGCTGATTCCCTTTTCGAAGAGCCCGGCATGGAACTTTAACGCTTCGCCCGTCAGCTTCCCCACGTCCTTCTTCGCGCCGGACCGCTGTGGGGCGATGGTGGGGTTCTCCGCCCCGAAGCGTTTGCGCGCCGCGGCCAACGCGTCCTCCCGCCTGCGGTTCGCTTGCAGTGCCTCGTCCGGCTCGGCGGCGTCGGCCAAGGTATTGACCACCGGCCCGAGGATGGGGAGCGCCGTCTCCCGACCGTCACAAAAAACCTGGAGCGTCCCTTTGAAATCGCCGACCACCGATGAATTCATGCCGACGAGAATGATCCGCTCTTCGCCATTGGGCAGGACGAAACTCCGGTCGCTCTGCTTCACGAAAAACGGGGTGGTCGCCTCCGCCAAGACGTCGCCCGGTTGCCCGCCCACGTTGGTTACGGTGACCGGCACGAGCCTCTCGCTCCCGGTGAGCGTTGCCGGGATGACGACCGGTTCACCGGCACCGCTCTCTCCGACCACCGCCAGCACGGCGGGCTCGGCGGCGGCGACGATCTTCACCGGTTGCGTGTAGGCGTTCCAGGTGAGCTTCATGTCGCCCTCGTAGGCCGCGTTGTCACCGCCGACGGAGATCGGAATATCTGCACTCTCCTTCGGGCCGAGGGCGATGATGGTGGGAACCCGGACGCGGGGGTTGGCGGTAACGGTGATCGTCTTGCTTCCCGCCGTGTTGTTAAAGACGGTGAGGGTCGCACTGCGCGCGTTGAGTTCGGGGTTCCAGGCCATGCGCAGGAGGGGTGGCGTCGCCGCGAACGGCGCGACCCCCCGGCCGAGCAAGAGGACCTCCGAGCCCCCCTCCTCGGACCCGCCACCGAGCTTGACGAACAGCTTGTCATCCGCCGGCTCCGATGGTGCATAGATCACGCGAAGGAGCCGCTCGGCTCCCGCGGGAACCTCGAAAGCGTTCGCGGGATCGGCGACATAGAAAGGGGGTTCGAGCTGGACATTCTCGATGAATGGTCCCGTTCCGGTGTTCTTGACAAGCAAATTCCTGGGGTAGCTTTCCCCCACCATCACGTCGTCGAAATCGAGCTGCTTGAACGTTTCGAGCTGCGGCCGCGGAGGCTCGACAATGATGTTGACGGGCACCGCCCCCGAGGTCGGACCGCCGGAGAGCTTCGCGGCGAAGGTGAACTGGTCGCTCTCGATGTCCTCGCCCGTGCCGGCGGTGTAGATGACCATTGCCCGGTCGTTGACCCCCTCGCGGGGAAGGATGACCGGTTCGGTCAGCGTTCCGTGGCGCGGGAGGTCCCGGATGAGAAACTCGACCGCTCGGGTCTCGCCCGTAACGGCTTGCAAGATGATTTTCACGGGGACACCACGCAGCCCCTTGACCAGAGCCGGCCGGGGTGACGGAGGGATCGGCCCCTTGTCCTTGTCACCCTTCGGGGAAGTCACGTCCGCCCGGAGAGCTCCCGGCAAGCCCAACCAGCAAAGGGCCTGCACGGCCAAGATAACGGTGAAAAAACAGCGGTTCACGAGCCTGTATTCTTACGCCCCCTTCCCCGGAAACGCAAAGAGGGATCGCCGCACCAGCCGCTTCCCAACGCCCGGTTTACCGGCGCTCCAATGCACAGAGAGAAATCGTGCCGCTCACCTCGTTGGCCACGCCGATGGGCGGCCTGCCGATCGCCCCCCTAACCGGGATGAAAACGGCACACTGGGGCGTGATATCCCCCAGATCCGGCGGGTCGGAGGGGGAGGGAGCCGCCGATCTCGAAAGCCGGGAGCGGGGCTCGTCGGAACCTAGCCGCCCATCAGACCGAAATACCACGCGAGTAGCGTCTCCCCCGCGAAGAGCCACACCATCGCCCCGAGGACGAGATAGGGGCCGAACGGGATCTTCGACGCCCACCCCTCGCGGCCGAGCATCCGCGCCGGCAGGGCGACCGCCGTCCCCGTCACCGAGGCCACGAAAATCGTGAAAAGCACCGCCTTCCAACCGAGGAATGCCCCCACCAGCGCCATGAACTTCACGTCTCCGAAGCCCATCGCCTCCCTCGGGATGACAACCTTCGACGCCGTGCCTTCGACGCGCTCCAGCGATTCGAGCTCGAAGAACTTACCCCCGAATTTCTCCTCCCACTCGACCTCCGCCGCTTCCACGAGGAAGCCTTGCTCGGAGATCGTCACCTTGCAGGCGCCAAACGACTCGGTCGCTGTTCCCTCCTGCTTCTTGAAGGTCACGCGCGGTGCTTCGACGATCAGCCGGTCCGACTTGCGAAAAAAGAGGTCGCTCCAGAGCAGGGTCTCGTCCCCCAAACTCAGGGCGGGCTCGTCTTCTATGTCGTGCTGGCAGGCCACCCACTCCGCCCCCTCTTCGAACTCCATCTTCAGGCGACCGAACGCCTTTTTGCCGAGCTCGACGACCAGCCAAAGAATCCCGAATCCCGTGGCAGCACCGACCAGCGACCACGCCAAGCCTTGCCACCAGACGCTCACCCCCATCAGCGATGGCACCACCGTGCTAAAAAGTAGTCCGGCAACCGCCCCCCCGATCGTCACGCCATCCGGGATGATGAAGTGCTCGAAATCGACGAACACCGTCACGACAAACAGGCTCATCAGCACCCAGTAGGGCACCGCGATCCACCAGCCTCCCGCCAGCCCGAATGGCAAGAGCTCCTCGGCAAAAACGAGCCACACGACGAGGAAGAGAAGTCCCGTCAGCGCCTCCACGCCAAGGTAGCGCGCGGAAAACGGCGCCTTACAGCCCGCACACTTCCCCCTCAGGGCGATCCACGAGAAGATCGGGATGTTGTGGTACCACGGGATCTGATACTTGCAGGTCGGGCAGAACGAACGCTTGGGATCCCCGACCGAGATCCCAAGGGGCACCCGATAGATCACCACGTTCAGAAATGAGCCGATCGACGCACCCAACAGGAACACCATGATGCGAAGAAAAATCTCAATTACCGGGTTCATCGAATTCCAATTTCTCTAGAAAATACACTCAATCAAACAAACAATACCCCAATCGTGAATTGTCGAAACCATTTTGTTGTCGGGCGATGCTAGGTTTTGCTTGGGTCTCGCCTTGGCGGCCGCCGGTCGCGCGAGCGCGCCTGCATCGGTCGTCGTCCCCTTTTTCCGCCATTGCCCCGGTGGACGCGCCGTGCGGGAGCCGCTAGGTTCGCGCCCGCTCCGATAGTTGACCGATGCCCGAGCCCCAGAAAGATGCCCCTCCCGCCCGCCGGGGCGCCGAAGCGATCGCCCGCACCCTGTCCGACCGCGGTCACATCGCCTATTTTGCCGGTGGCTGTGTCCGCGACGCGCTGCTCGGCACGGCTCCCAAGGATTACGATATCGCCACGTCGGCCAGACCGGAACAGGTCATCGCCCAATTTCCGAAAGCCAAGACGGTCGGAGCCCATTTCGGCGTGGTGCTGGTGAGGCGCGACGGCCACGACTACGAGATCGCCACCTTCCGGAGCGACGGCAACTACCGCGACGGCCGCCGTCCGGAATCCGTCACCTTCACCACCGCCGAAGAGGATGCCCAGCGGCGGGACTTCACCGTCAACGGGCTTTTTTATGACCCGTCTTCCGAGCGGGTCATCGATTTCGTCGGGGGATGCGACGATCTCGCCGCCCACCGGATCCGCGCCATCGGCGAGCCGGCCAAGCGCTTCCGCGAGGACCGGCTCCGGCTGCTCCGTGCGGTGCGATTCGCCACCACGCTCGGGTTCGAAATCGAGCCCACCACCTTCGCCGAGATGCGGGCGGCGGCCCCCCTCCTCGCGAGCACCGCTCCCGAGAGAATCCGCGACGAGCTGGCGCGCATCCTCGTCGCCCCGGATCGCCTTCGCGGCTTCGACCTGCTGGTCGAAGCCGGCCTCATGGGCGTCATCCTCCCGGAGATCCTTGCTCTGCAAGGATGCGACCAGCCCCCGCAGTGGCATCCCGAAGGCGACGTCTTTACCCACACGCGGATCATGCTTGGCATGCTTCCCGACGACGCCTCCCTCCCGCTCGTCCTCTCGGTGCTGCTGCACGACATCGCCAAGCCGGCCACCCGCACCTACGACGCCGGCGAAGATCGCATCCGCTTCAATGGCCACGACAAACTGGGCGCGACCATGGCCGAGGCGATCCTTCGCCGCCTGCGGTTCTCCAACGCGGTCATCGCGGCGACCTCCGAGGCCGTCCTCCAACACATGGTCTTCAAAGACGTCCAGTCCATGCGCGCCTCGAAGCTGCGGCGGTTCATGGCACGCCCGAATTTCGCCGACGAGCTCGAGCTCCACCGCGTGGATTGCTCAAGTTCGCACAACATGCTCGACAACTACGAATTCCTACGGCAAAAAAGCGAGGAGTTCGCCAACGAGCCCGTCATCCCGCCGCCGCTCATTACCGGCGCCGACCTCATCGCCGCCGGCCGCCAGCCGGGCCCGCAGTTCTCCGAAATCATCACCACCGTCCAATCCGCCAAGCTCGAAGGCACCCTCACCACCAAAGAAGACGCCCTCGCCTTCGTCCGCCAAAATTTCTAGCTTCTCACCCCACCTCCTTTCCCTATGACCACCGTACCCGTCGAGCACGACGATCCAATCAACGCCCAGATCCTCGCCGTCTCTGAAGACAAGATCTCCGGGTTCACCCGAACCCCGTTCCAAGACATCGCCGACCAGTCCGGCCTGCACCTCGATGTGGTGGTCGAGCGGATCCGCGCCATGCTCGATGCCGGCGTCATCCGCCGCGTCCGCCAGACCCTGCTCGCCACCAAGCTCGCCCACGGCGCCCTGACCGCATGGAAGGTCGCCCCCGAGAAGCTCGACGCCGCCTTCGACTTCATGTTCAAGGAGGATCCCTTCAGCGGCCACGTCGTCACCCGCTCCACCGACCGCGAGATTTCCGGCTCCGACTACAAGCTCTGGACGACCCTCAAAGTCCCGCACGGCGAATCGCTCGAAGAGCACGCAACCGCCCTCAAGAAGATCGTCGGCGCGGACGACTTTATCCTGATGCCGGCGAAGGGGATCTTCGCGCTCGGCGTCGGCCACGTCCGCCGCAAGTCGATGGAGCCGGGCGCCAAGGCCGACCAGCCTGCCGTGATGATGACGACGACGCTAGTCGATCTGTCCCCGCTGGAGTGGGAGATCCTCATCGCCCTCAAGGGCGAGCTGACCGTCGATGAGATCGGCCCGGATCCGTGGTCGGCCCGCGCCGAACTCGCCGGCGTCACCCGAGACGAATTCTGCACCATCGCCGAGAACCTGAACGCGAAAAAAGTGATTGGCCGGTTTTCGACCTTCCTCGAGCACGCCAAGCCGTCGGACACCGGCAAGCGGGTGACGCGGTTCAACGGGCTCTTCCACTGGCGCGTCCCCGAGGGCATGCAGGAGCGTGCCGGCGGCGAGGTCGGCCGCCACGATATCCTCACCCATTGCTACTGGCGCGAGGGCGGCCCCCAGTTCGGCAACGTCAACATCATGGGCGTCCTCCACGGCACTGACAGAGGGCGCATCATGGAACACAAGGCCGCCATCGATGCCCACCTCGCCGCCTGCGACATCCCGCTCCTCTACACCAACGTCTTCTGGGGCGGGCGCACCGAGATCAAGCCGTCCGAAATCTCACCCCGCGTCTACCACGAGTGGCACGCCCAGCACGCTCCCTGACGCCTCGCTCGGCAATCCTCCCAACGGCCAACAACCTCAGCCGAGCTCGCCGAGCTTCGCCTTGATGGCATCGAAATCCGGGAGGTCGCCAGGGCTCTCTTTCACCTCGGCATACTGCACGGTGCCCTCTTTATCGACGATGAAAGCCGAACGTTTGGCCACGCCGCCGAAGCCGAGGTTCTTCTCCGGGAGGAAGCTCTCGTAGGCGATCCCGTAGGACTCGGCCACCGCGTGCTCGTAGTCGCTCGCGAGGGTGATTTTGATGCCCTCTTTCTCCGCCCACGCCGCCTGGGCAAACGGGCTGTCTCCGCTGATCCCGATGACTTTTGCGCCGAGACCTTCGTACTCGGCCATCGAGCCTGTCATCGAACAGAATTCGTTCGTGCAGACCCCGGTAAATGCAGCGGGAACGAAAAGCAGCAGGGTGTTCGTCTTCCCATAGTTCTCGCTGAGGGTCAGGTGCGCCGGACCGTCGGCGGTCATGGTCACGAGTTCGAAATCGGGTGCTTTGTCTCCAACGTTGATTGCCATAGTGCCCCGAGTATAGGAAGCGCAGACCACTCGGTCAAGACCGTTCGGAACCCGGCGACTGATCTGGGCATCGATCGGCCAGAGCGGCAGCCGGTCGCCCCGACTCCCGGCGATCGAAGCCCCGATATTCCGCGGGGCAGGCAACCGACCGGTCAGTCAGAGGGAAGCGCTGGCACGGTGGTGCGCCAGATTCGAAAGCGATTCAAAGACACCGAGACGCTTCCCTCATGAAAGTTCGAACGGATTTTCTGCGTCACCCTCCAACACGGGGCACACGCTTCGGCTTGTTCCCGTTTTATCGATTTACTTTCTACAAAAAGTAAATAGATTGGTTATGGTTTTTATCATTCTAGCCGAAAATTTAAGAAGACTTCACATTATTCCACCCCCAATTTTCATGAAACACATGCGACTTGAACCCATCCGGAGGCTTGGCCTATCCGGTTTCACCGTTTGCCTTGTGGCAAGCACGCTCGTCACGGCGCCGGCTCAAGATCCACCTGCGGGTCCGCCGACGCCGGATTTTCCTCCGACGACGGAGACCCTCAAAGATTATACTAAGGTGGTTTCGACGGCGGACGAAGCGAGTTTTTACACGCTTTACAAACGGGAGAAAGACCAGCAGCTCATCGCGGAGCTGCCCAAGGATTTCGCAAACCAGAAGCACTACATCGCGCTGACCGTGGCGAGCGGTGAGTCCTACGCGGGGCTCCAAGCCGGCGACATGTATGTCTACTGGAAGCGCTACGGGGACAAGCTCGCCCTCATCGAACCGAACCTTGAGATCCGTTCGACCGGCGACGACGAGTCGAAGGCGTCGGTCAAGCGCCTGTTCACCGACCGCGTGATCCTGGAGGTTCCGATCCTCGGAATCGTGCCCAAAGGTGGCCCGATCATCGACATGGACGCTCTTCTCGTGGGCAAAGCCGACAAGTTCTTCGGGAGTAGCGCCCGGAGCCTGATGAAAGACCTGGTAAAAATCGAGACCGCCAAGGCCTTCCCATCCAACGTGGAGATCGGCTTCGAGGTGCCCGCCGCGAACGGGCAGCTCCGGATCTTCCACTACTCGATCAGCAACATTCCGGAGAACAAGTCCTACAAGCCGCGCGTTGCGGACACCCGGGTGGGTTATTTCACCACAAACTACAGCGACTTCGGAAAGTTCAAGGAGGACGAAACCCGCATCCGCTACGTGAACCGGTGGCAGTTGGAGAAGGCAGACAGCAGCCTGAAACTGAGCCCCCCCAAGGATCCGATCGTCTTCTACATCGAGCATACCACCCCGATCCGCTACCGGCGCTGGGTGCGCGACGGCATCCTCATGTGGAACAAGGCCTTCGAGAACGTCGGCATTTTTGACGCCATCGAGGTGCGCCAGCAGGATGCCCGTTCGGGTGCCCACATGGAGAAAGACCCCGAGGACGTCCGCTACAATTTCGTCCGCTGGCTCAACAACGGGGTCGGCACCGCCATCGGACCGAGCCGCGTCAATCCTCTCACCGGCCAGATCCTCGACGCCGACATCATCCTCACGGACGGATGGATCCGCCACTGGTGGACCCAGTACAACGAGATCATGCCGGATGTCGCCCTCGAGGGATACGCCCCCGACACCCTCGCCTGGCTCTATCGCCACCCGTCGTGGGATCCGCGCGTCCGCCTCGCCGATCCCTCCCGCCGCGAGATCCTCCTCGCCGAGCGCGCCTCCCAGGCCATGCCCGCAATGGGGGGACATGCCCTCGGCCAAGTGGATACCAAACTCATCGGCGACCAGGAGTTCGACGGACTGACCGGGCGCTACTCGCAGAAAAACGGCCTCTGCATGGCCGCGAACTGCAAGTCCCACGGCATCGGCCTCATGCAGATGGCCCTGGCCACCCAGACGTTTGCCGCCGCCGTCGCCGAAGACGCTCCCGCCGCCGAGGCGGAAGGCGAAGGACCGGAGGAGAACGAGGACCAGCCCGCCGAGGCAAAACAGATGATCGACGGCATCCCCGAAGAATTTATCGGACCGCTGCTCGCGGATCTCGTCGCCCACGAGGTCGGCCACACCCTCGGACTCCGGCACAACTTCAAATCCTCGTCCGTCTACACGATGGAGGAGATCAACAGCAAGAAGCTCAAAGGGAAATCCGCGCTGGCCGGGTCGGTCATGGATTACATCCCCGTGAATATCAACGTCGGCACCGGCGAGGTGCAGGGCGACTACGCCATGATCGACGTCGGTCCCTACGACATGTGGGCCATCGAGTACGGCTACTCGTTGGAAGAGGATCTCAAGCCGATCCTCGACCGCGTGGCCGAGCCGGAGCTGACCTACGGGACCGATGAGGACGCGTGGGGTCCGGATCCCCTCGCCCGCCGCTACGACTTTGGCAAAGACCCCATCGCCTACGCGGAGAACGAAATCCGCCTCGTGAACAAGCTCCGCACCGGCATCCTCGACAAATTCGTCAAAGACGGCGACTCGTGGGCCAAGGCGCGCCGTGGCTACCAGCTCACCCTGAGCACGCAGATGCGCGCCGTGACCATGATGGCCAACTGGGTCGGCGGCGCCTTCGTGCACCGCGACAAAAAGGGCGACGCCAATGGTCGCGCGCCGGTCGAGGTGGTGCCCGCCGCCACCCAGCGGGCGGCGCTCGAGTTTGTCGTCGCCCACGCGTTCAAGGACGAAGCCTTCGGTCTCACCCCCGAACTGCTCGCCCACATGACGGTCGACAAGTGGTGGGACGACGGAAACGTCATGGAAGAGGCCACATGGCCAGTCCACGACAAGATCCTCGGGATCCAGGCGAGCGTCCTCACCGGGCTGATGAACCCCGGAACCTTGGAACTCGTCTACGACAACGAGTTCCGCGTCCCCGCCGATCAGGACGCCCTCACCCTGCCCGAACTCCTGGAAAGACTCCATGCCGCCGTCTTCGGTGCCAACGCTGCCGAGGTTCCCGCCGAAGCCGAGTTCACGGCGCGCAAGCCGATGCTCTCGAGCCTCCAGCGGAACCTGCAGAAAGAGTACCTCGACCGCCTCATCGACCTCGTCGGCCCAGATTCCGGCTTCACCGCCGCCTACAAGCCAATCACCGATCTCGCTTCCGCTCAGCTCGCGCAGATCAAAGGCGAAGTTGAACAACTCGCCGGCAGGGAGAAAATCGATGCCTACACACGGGCGCACGCCCAAGAATGTGCTTCAAAAATCCAGAAGGCTCTCGATGCGCAGTACGTGATCGACGTCGGAAGTAGTGGCAACGTGCCGACGATCTTCTTCATCGGCAAGGAGCCGGTCGATAGCCAGCCCTAAACGCCCTCGCAGACCAGAGCCACTCGCTCCTCGAAAAGCGCCGCACCTCGCGGCGCTTTTCTTTTGCGCCCGGTTCCGTCCCCTCGTCTACCTCGAATTAATTATATTTATTACAATAAATTATGTTTATTCTAAATATTTTACTTGCAAAACAGTGAGGATTTCTATATTTTCCATACGAACTCAGCACTCAAGCCATTACGATAATGAAAAAAGTGATCCTCATTCTCAACGATCTCGCCGGCAGCGGCAAAACGACCTGCGCCCAAGTTCTGCACGAGCACCTGCTCCGTCGTGGGGTCGATCACATCCAAGTGACAACCGACACCACGAGCGATCTCGATCTCCCGGAGTTCGAAACTCTCGACATCACCGACGGCCTGGAGCCCAACGACATCGTCTCCCTAGTGGATCGCGGGAGCGTTGCCGTCGTCGATGTCCACTCGGAAGACGGAGCCGCGACCCTCGGCGAGTTCTTCGTCGAAAACGAGATCGCCGACCTCCTCGGGGAGCTCGAAGCTTCTCTCACTGTCGTGATCCCGGCGAACGACGAGGTGGAGTCGTTTGAAGGGATCGAAAGGCTGACCCGGATGTTCGCCGACGACGCAGATTACGTGGTCGTACGCAGCACGGTTCCCGCCGAGTATAGCGCGGCCTTTGAAGGCAGCGAGGGCGCGCACGCATTGGAGCAACTGGGGGCGGTCTTCGTGGAGATGCCGGAGATGGATTCTGACCTCGTCGGTGAGCTCGATGGCCTTGGCCTCTCGGTGGCGGAAGCGCTCTACGCGCGGAAGCAGTTGCCCCGCTACCTCCGCAACGACCTCCACACCTGGGAGATCGATTTTGCCGAAGCGCTCGGCGATGCCGACGAGTTCCTCCTCCCCGGCGGCCAGAAAACTTCGGGCATCAGCCCCTACGCCACGAACCCGATCGAACTCGCTTCCTAGATTTCCCATGGGGGGACTCTCCCCCCACTCGACACAGGGCACGAGTGCCCGGTGCTGATATCCCCCAGCGCCGGGCACTTACCCTTGGGCACGAACGCTACTCGCGATCCCAGGGCCAGGT
>CAZKYJ010000035.1:0-14555 GCA_964556355.1 uncultured Verrucomicrobiales bacterium
GATGTTCTTCGAGGATCTCGACGAGGCCACCGGCTCCGGCAACAACGACACCGACCTCCTCACCAACGCCGAAGAAGAGGCGCGAGGGACCGACCCCAGGCTCGCCGACACCGACGCCGACGGCCTGGAAGACCACGTGGAAACCAACACCGGCACCTACGTTTCCCCCGCCGATACCGGCTCGGACCCGACCGTTGCCGACACCGACAACGACGGCATCAGCGACGGCGACGAACTGGCCGGGAACAACCCCGGCAGCTACGTGACCAATCCCAACCTCGCCGACACCGACGGCGACGGCTTTTCCGATTCCCTCGAGCTCGCCGAAGGCACCGACCCCACCAACGGCGCCGACTTTCCCAACACCCTGCTCGCCCTCCGACTCAACGAGATCCTCGCGCGCAACGACACCGGCCTCCGCGATGGCTTCGGCCAGCGCGGGGACTGGATCGAGATCTTCAACCCCAACTCGGTCGGCGTGGCCCTCGACGGCTACTTCCTCACCGACAACGCCGGCGACCTCACGAAGTGGAACTTCCCCGATGTCAGCATCCCGGCCGGCGGCTACCTCGTGGTATTCGCCTCGAACGAAGACACCGTCGATCCCGGCGGCAACGCCCACACCAACTTTCAGCTCTCCGCCAGCGGCGAGTACCTCGCCATCGTCCGCCCCGACGGCACCACCATCGACGACGCCTTCGCCCCGCAGTTTCCCGAGCAGTTCACCGATATTTCCTACGGGCTGCGCCCGTCCGATGGCGCCCGCGTTTTCTTCCAGGCGAACACCCCCGGTGCCCCCAATTCCGCCACGCCCTACCCCGGCGTGGTCAAGGATACGAACTTCTCGGTAGACCGCGGGTTCTACGAAGCCCCGTTCACCACGGAGATCACCTCCGCCACCCCCGACGCCACCATCCGCTACACTTTGGATGGCTCGAGGCCCACCACCACCCACGGCACTATCTACACGGCACCCATCAGCGTGACGACGACGACCACGCTTCGCGCCTTCGCCTACAACGCGACCTTCCTCCCCACCAACGTCGATTCCCACACCTATATCTTCGTCGACGATGTCGCGCGACAGCCCGCCGACCCGGCCGGCTTCCCCACCAACTGGAGCTACGACTCGGGAGTGGACGCCATCGTCCCATCCGACTACGAGATGGATCCTCGCGTCGTGGACAACACGCTCCCCGGCTACTCGGTTCGCGAGGCGCTCCTCGATATCCCCACCGTCTCCATCACCATGGAGCCCCAGGACATCTTCAATGCCGAGGGGGAGCCCGCCACCGGCATCTACTCGAACCCCCGCCAGCGCTTCGAGCGCACCTGCTCGATCGAATACATCCACCCGGACGGCACCCCTGGCTTCCAGGAGGACTGCAAGATCGAGGCTCATGGAAACTCGAGCCGTACCCCCAATCGCATGCAGAAGCACTCGCTGCGCCTCACGTTTTCCTCCACCGTCGGCATCCCGAAGCTGCGCTACCCGCTCTTCCCGGACTCGCCCGTCGACGAGTTCAACAAGCTCGTCCTCCGCGCCTGCTTTACTGACTCCTGGGCACTCGTCTCCTGGTCCAGCGGACGCTACCGCCCGAACGACTCCCAATACTTCCGCGACGTCTGGATGAAGGAATCGTTCGGGGACATGGGGCAGCCCACCAGCTACGGGAACTTCGTCCACCTTTACCTCAACGGCCTCTACTTCGGCCTCCACAATCTCACCGAACGCCTCGAAGATGACGTCCACGCCGAGCACCTCGGCGGCGAGGTCGCGGATTGGGAGGAGTATGCCGACTTCACCGGCGCCCCCTCCCGTTGGAACGCGATGATGGCCGTCGCCAACGGGGCTATCCAGACGCCCGCCACCTATGCGGATATCCAAAACTACATCGACCTGGAGAACTTCGCCGACTACATGCTCCTCCATTTCTACGCCGACGCCGAGGACTGGCCACACAAAAATGGCTACGCCGCCGCCAACGCTAATTCGGGCGACGGCCGCTTCCGCTTCTTCGTCTGGGATCAGGAGATCGCCCTCGACAAGTATACCTGGAACCGTTACGACCACTCCGGAGGGGCCGGTGCGCCTTTCCAGCGGCTCCGCCAAAACGAGGAGTTCCGCCTTCTCTTCGCCGACCGTGTCAACAAACACCTGAACAACGGCGGGGCGCTCTCCGAGTCCAGCAGCATCGCCCGATACCTCGACATCGCCAACCAGATAGACAAGGCCATCGTGGCCGAGTCCGCCCGCTGGGGTGACGTTCAGGCCACCACCCCCTACGGCAATACCACGAGTTCCTCGACCGATCCCGACGACGACTTCTACCCACCCACCATCAACAACCCGATCTACTTCACCCGCGAGCAGCACTGGGTCGTCGAGCGGGACAACGTCGTCAACAACTACATCCCCACCCTCCACGACCTCTCCGGCCCACGCGCCATCATCAACGAGCTGCGCGGGGAAAACCTCTATCCGTCGCTCGATGCCCCCGTTTTCAGCCAGCACGGAGGCAACATCCCCCCCGGCTTCGATCTCGCCATCGCCGCGAGTGCCACCATCTATCTCACCACCGACGGGACCGATCCGCGCGAGCCCGGAGGGGCCATCGCCGCCAGCGCCATGGAGTTCGCTCCCACCGGGACGACCAACACAATTATCGAACTCCTCGGCAAGACCGCCCGCCCGCTCGACCTCCGCTACCTCGTCCCCAGCGGCGACATCGGCCTGGGCTGGACGGCCGACACCTTCGACGATTCCTCTTGGGGCACCGCGCCCCCCGATGCCCTCGGCGCCGGCTACGAGCGCGGCGGCATCGGCGCCTACACCCCCGAGACCGGCCTCGACCGGCACCCCACGGTCTACCTGCGATACCGCTTCGACGCCCCCGATCCGTCGACTATCTCCGCGCTCGCCCTCGGCATGCAGTACGACGACGGCTTCGTCGCCTATCTCAACGGCGTGGAGATCGGGCGGTCAGCCACCGCCCCCGCCTCGCCCGCATGGGATTCGACCTCCGGGAGCCACGAGGCCAGCGTCGGGAATTTCGACGCCATCTCATCGCTCGACCTCATCGGCAGCCCCGGCCTCCTCCAGGCCTCCGGCAACATCCTCGCCATCCACGGCATCAACCAGTCCAGCGGAAGCTCGGATTTCCTCATCGTCCCGCAGGTCACCGGAGTCCGCACCACCACGTCGTCCGGCGACCTCCTCCAGCTCGACGGATCCACCCTCGTCAGCGCGCGCGCCCTGAGCGCCTCGAACGAGTGGTCGGCCCTCACCGAAGCCTTCTTCAACCGCGGCGACCTCGTCCTCACCGAGATCCACTACCACCCCGCCGCCGACCCGGATGCCGAGTTCCTTGAGCTGGCCAACCTCGGTGCCATCACCCTCGCCCTCGGCGACCTCCGCTTCACCGCCGGCATCGAATTCGATTTCGCGACCGATTCCTCCATCGATGCCCTCGCCCCCGGCGAACGCCTCCTCATCGTGCGCGACCTCGCCGCGTTTCGGGGCATCTACGGCGACGGCCAGGATTCCCGCATCGCCGGGACCTTCCAGGGCAACACCGGGCTCTCCAACGAAGGCGAGACCCTCACCATCGAAGACGGTGCGGGCACCATCGTCCTCACCGTCACCTACAACGACGTGCTGCCCTGGCCGGAGTCCGCCGACGGGGGCGGGCGCTCCCTCGTGCTCCGCAACCCCGTCCCCGGTGGCAACTCCTCGGAACCCGCCACCTGGTCCCCCTCCGCCTCCGACGGTGGGACACCTGGTACCAGCGACCTCGAAGTTTTTGTGGGCAATCCGGACGAACTCGTGCAGTACGCGATGGGTGGGGATTATCCCCCGATCACCGCAGTCCTTTCCAGCGACGCCACAGCCATGGACATCACCTACCCCCGCTCGCTCACCGCCACCGGCGTCGATTTCGCGATGCGGCTGAGCGGCGACCTCAGCGCCTGGTCGCCCCCCCCGGCGCCGCCCATCCTCGTCGCCCGCACCCTCGGCGCGGCGGGCACCGAGCTGCTCACCTACCGGGTCCCACTTCCCGGCACCCCAACCACCCATTTCATCCAGCTCCGCATCACCGCTCCCTAACACGTTCAACCCGCTCGACTACCTCAATACCAACACACCCATCCATGAAAAAAACAGCGCTCCTCGGCACCCTCGCCCTCGCGACCTTGACCGCCCCCGCCGGGGCCGTCATCACCTACGTCGATGCCGACCTTTCAAACGACCCGTCCAGCAACACCGCCGTCAGCGGAGGCGGCCCCCTCGCCGCCGGCAACCTCGGCGGCTGGGTCATCCGTGGCGCCGGCGGCGGCATCCCCGACGGCGGCGTCGACACGGCAAACTTCGCCAACAACGGCAACGTCCTCCAAGGCGGCAACGCCCAGGGTGCCGAACAGCAGCTCACCACCACCATCGTCGGCCTCGACCCGCTCGTCTCCTACGAAATTTACGTCTTCTTCTGGGACGACCAAGGCAACCCTCCCACCATCGACGGCATGGCCAGCCAGTGGGACATCGACGCCGGGCTGGCCTCGGGGGTGCTCTCCAGCTACAGCGCCAACAACGCCACCGTCGTCGACGCCTCTAATATTGGCAACATCAGCGGCCTCAACATCCTCGGCCAGTCCGGGGACGACTTCAGCGACTTCGTCGATGGCAACCGCACCCTCCACTACGCCTCCCTCGGCACCGTCCCCGCCGGCTCCGCCAGCATCGACGTCTTTGTCCTGAACAGCAACCTCGTGACCGGCCAGCGCACCTGGTACGACGGCGTGGGCTTCCAGGCCGTCCCAGAGCCTTCCGGAACAACCCTCGTCGCCCTCTCCTGCCTCGTCGCCATCCTCCTCCGCCGCCGCTAGCCCTCCCACTGGCTAGCCCCAATTTGCGAGCCGCGCTCCCGGAAAGTCGGGGGCGCGGCTTTTTCGACGCCCTCGCCTCCGCTCAGCATCCCCGATACCCCAGGACGCGAAATTCGCTTGGCTTCTCCGCAGGGCCGCCCATCGTCCACTCTTCCCATCGGTTCCCCAACCCCTCGCCTCCGACTGTCCCCAAGGGACACCCCTAAGGGGGCTTGTAATTTTCATATTTTTTGATATTTTTTACACTCTGATGAATGTGTTGCCCTGCCTCATTTCGGCGCCTGTCGCCGCCGCGCTTCTGATCCATTCGGCGCTTGCCCACGACCCCCCCGGCTACGACCAGGATCCCTTCCGACAGCTCGAGGAGATCCTCCCCACGCCCAACGCCCAGCGTGCGGCCTCCGGTGCGCCGGCCGAGGCCTACTGGCAGCAGCGCGCCGACTACCGGATCGAGGTGGCGCTCGATGAGCAGAAGCAACGACTCGATGGTTCGCTTGTGCTCACCTACCATAACCGCTCGCCCCTCGCGCTCTCATACATCTGGATCCAGCTCGACCAGAACCGCTTTGCCCGCGGCGCCGAAGGCCACCAGTCGGACGAGGCTCCGCCCTTCGACGATTTCGGGTACCGCGACCTCAAGCACGCCCTCGCTCGCGAGAGCTTTGACGGGGGATTCAAGATCGGCAGTGTCGCGGGTGGCGACGGCCAACCGCTCGACCACACGATCGTCCGCACGATGATGCGCGTCGACCTCGGCCAGCCGCTCGCCCCGAAAGCCAAGACCGAGATCCGAATCGAGTGGAGCCACAACGTGACGGACTCCAAGTCGATCTGGGCGCGGGGCGGGGCGGAGTATTTCGAGAAAGACAAGAACCGCATCTTCGAGATCGCCCAGTGGTATCCCCGCGCCGCCGCCTACACCGACGTGAATGGCTGGCAGCACAAGCAGTTCCTCGGCCGGGGCGAATTCACCCTCGAGTTCGGCGATTTCGACGTCTCGATCACCGCTCCCGCCGACCATATCGTGGCCGCCACCGGCGAGCTCCAGAACCCGGACAAGGTGCTGACAGCACCGCAGCGGGAGCGCCTCGAAAAGGCCGCAGCCTCCCGCGATCCACTGTTCATCGTCACGCCGGACGAGGCCGCCGAGGCGGAGGAGTCCCGCAACCCTAACAACGCCACCAAGACCTGGCATTTCAAAGCCGAGAACGTCCGCGACTTCGCCTGGGCCAGCTCGCGCAAGTTCATCTGGGATGCCGCCCGCGCCACCCTCCCCGCCACGGGCAAGAAGGTCTGGGCGATGAGCTACTACCCGAAAGAGGGGGAGCCGCTCTGGAGCAAGTACTCGACCCACTCGATCCTCCACACGCTCGATGTCTACTCGCGCATGACCTTCGATTACCCCTACCCCGTATCGATCTCTGTCAACGGCCCCGTCTACGGCATGGAATATCCGATGATCACTTTCAACGGCCCGCGCCCGGAAGAAGACGGCACCTACACGAAACGCACCAAGTACGGGCTGATTTCGGTCATCATCCACGAGATTGGCCACAACTGGTTCCCCATGATCGTCAACTCGGACGAGCGCCAGTGGTCGTGGATGGACGAGGGGCTCAACTCGTTCCTGCAGTTCGTGGCCGAGCGCGAGTGGGAAGAAAAGTACCCGTCCGACCGCGGCAAGCCGCGAGGCATCACCGGCTACATGGCCGGTGGCAACCAGCGCCCGATCATGACGAACAGCGAGTCGATCCTCCAGTTCGGCCCCAACGCCTACACCAAACCCGCCACCGCATTGACCATCCTCCGCGAGACCGTCCTCGGGCGCGAACTCTTCGATTTCGCCTTCAAGGAGTACGCCAAACGCTGGGCGTTCAAACGTCCCCAGCCCTCCGATTTCTTCCGCACGATGGAAGACGCCTCCGGCACCGACCTCGACTGGTTCTGGCGCGGCTGGTTCTACACCACCGAGCATGTCGACCAGGCGGTCGGCACCGTCCGCCTCTTCGATCTCGAAACCCGGGACCCCGACATCGACAAGCCCAAGGCCAGAGAACGCCGGGACGCGGAGGATGCCATCGACCTCACCGAGGACACCAACAACAAGACGAAGGTGCCCCGCTACACCGATGGTCGGGACGAGCTCTTCGATTTCTACAACGCGTTCGACGACCTCGATGTCACCGAGGAAGAGCGGGAGGAATACAGGAAACTCATCGACGAGTTGGAACCCGACGAGCGCAAGCTCCTCAAGACCCGGCGCTTTTTCTACACGGTCGAGGTCGAGAACAAAGGCGGGTTGGTCATGCCCGTCATCATGGAGATCGAGTACGAGGGGGGCAAGCCGGAAACCGTCCGCCTCCCCGCCGAGATCTGGAAGAAGCATCCGTCGAAGATCACCAAACTCATCCTGGCCAAGAAGGAGATCCGCAAGATCACCCTCGATCCCTTACGCGAGATCGCCGACACCGACATTCACAACAACGTCTGGCCGGAGGAGCCGCTCAAGGGGACGTTCCAGCTGAAGAAGAAGAAGGACGAGAAGAATCCGATGCAGAAGGCGAAAGAGGCCGAGGAGAAGGCGCGATCCAAATCCGGCGACGCCGACGGGACGAAAGACTAGCGGGCAGGCAAGCCCCGATGCCAAAAGCTGCGCACGGGAGCATTCCCGCGTAGGGTGACGCCCATGCGCATCGCCCTGACTCTCGCCGCCGGCATCGCCCTTGGCATCGTTGGCGCCACCCTTTTCTTGCAGAGCCTCCCGCCGGAAGAAGGCTCGCTGGCCGAACAGGTGGAGCATTCGCAGCTCGAGCTCGCCCGCGCCCAGACACGGATCGCCGAGCTGCAGGCACAGACCGGCATGCGCGATGGCGAACGCACCAAACGTACGGTCGGCGACGGCGCCCGCGCCATCGCCCAAGACATCCGCGACGGGAAGCGGGTCGATCTGGACGATGTTTTCTCCACTTTCAAGCCGGTGCTCCGCGACCTCGCCCCGATCTTCGACCGCATCCGCCTCCGCGACCAGCGGAAGATCTTCGACGCGCTGGCGGGCGAGATCTCGCGCAAGTACTCGATGACGCCGGAGCAGGAGCGCTCCCTCGTCCTCTGGTTTGAGAACAAAGCGGGCGAGAACGCGGCGCGCTTCGAGGAAGTGGTCACCGACGAGAAGAGTGGGCTGGAGGATTTTATCCGCATCTCCAACGATCTCCGCCCGGACGAGGGCCTCGACGAATTCATGGACGGCGTGCTGCAGGGCGAGGCCCGGGAACAGTTCCGCGAGGACCGGATGAGGGAACGGGTCGCGCGCGTCCAGAACGAGGCCGACCGGAAAATGCACCGGCTCGATGGCATCGTCGACCTCGACGAGGAACAGAAGGACGCCGTCTTCCTCATCATGGCGCGCGGCTCGGACGACTTCGACCCCGCCATGCGCATCGAGGGCATCGGCGAAGACCCGTCCCCCATCGGCACCGGAGCCGACCGGCAGGCCGCCGTGCTCGAGGTGCTCCGTCCCGACCAGCGGCAAAGCTACGAGCGGCACCAGGCCGAGCGGCGTGCCGAGGCCGAGGCCGACCTCGCGGAGATCGGCCTCACCTTGCCCGACGACTGGACCGTTTTCGACGAGGATGGATTCTGAGCCCGCCATCGCCATCCGCGACCTGCGCGTCGACTACGGGGATTTCGTCGCCGTCAGCGACCTGACGCTCGACGTTTCCCCCGGCGTCGTCTTCGGCTTGGTCGGCCCGAACGGCGCCGGCAAAACGAGCACCTTCCGCGTGCTCGCCTCGTTGATGGAACCGACCTACGGTGAGGTGAAGATCGCGGGCATCGACCTGCTCGAGCGGCCGGCCGAAGCGCGGCGAATCCTCGGCTACATGCCGGATCTGGCGCCGGTTCCCGCCGATCTCAAAGCCTTGGAGTTCTTGGACTTCCACGCGGACACGCACGCCATCAAGCCGAAGGCGAGACGCCGCGACCGCGTCGAAGAATGCCTCGCCAAAGTGAACCTCACCGAGAAGCGGGAGGCACGTTGCCACAAGCTTTCGCGTGGCCAGACCCAGCGCCTCGTCTTGGCGAAAACCCTGCTTCACCGCCCGAAAGTCCTCGTCCTCGACGAGCCGGCCAGCGGGCTCGACCCCCTCTCCCGCCGCGAGCTCCGGCTGACCGTACAAGCCGTCGCCCGAGATGGGGCCGCCGTCATCGTCAGCTCGCACATCCTCACGGAGCTCGCGGAAATGTGTCCGCAGCTCGGGGTCATGCACCAGGGAAAACTCCTCGCCTCCGGGCCGGCCGACCAGGTTCTCCGCACCCTCGGCCGGGTCGAGCGCACGTTGGTCGCGACCTTCGCCGGAGATCCCGAACACGCCGCGCGCTGGCTCGCCGCACGCGAGGGAGTCGCCGTGGTCGGCGGGGATCTCGGCCGGGTCACCTTCCATTTCTCCGGTGACGCGGAGGCGCAGGCCTCGCTCTTTGCCGATCTCGCGGCGTCGGGCACCCGCCCCACGACTTTGGAGGAACGCCAGCAATCATTCGAGCAGATCCTTGTCGACCTGGCCCAGAGCGAACGCACGGCATGATTTTCACTAACCCCATCTTCCGCCGCTACTGCCGCTCACGCCTCCGGCCGGCGACGCTGGGTCTCTGGCTGATCGTCATAGTAATCCTCGCCGCCTTCCTCTTTTTCATGGGGCGGGCGATCGGTTCCTACCGCACCGGATTGGCGCCGGTTGACGTGGCGCGTCTCCCCATCATCCCGCTGCTGGTGCTCCAGGGGCTGATCCTCTTCTTCCTCGGTTCGGGCCAGTCGGCGGGCGGCATGACGGCCGAGGCCGATGACGGCACGCTCGACTACCAGCGGCTGGCACCCATGTCTCCGCTGGCCAAGGTATTCGGCTACCTCTTCGGCTTGCCCGTCCGCGAGTACGTGCTTTTCGCCACCACGCTCCCGTTCTCGCTCTGGTCGTTCTGGCAAGGGGATGTCCCGTGGTCCGTCCCCGCCCAGCTCTACGCCGTCTTCCTCAGCTCGGGAGTGCTCTACCACCTGACCGGCCTGGTGGCGGGCACCGTGGTGCGGAACCGCCGCGTCGCCTTCCTCGTCGCCATCGGCACGGTCTTCCTGCTTTACACCGTCGTCCCACAGATGGCCAATTTCGGCCTGGTCTACTTCCGCTACCTCACCATCTGGCCGGTGATCGAAGAATGCGTCCCCCACCTTATCCCCCGTGATGCAGGAACCGTCGTCGCCACCGGACAAGCGCTCATCAACGAGGCCCGCTTCTTCGACCTCGACCTTCCCGAGTACGCCTTCACCCTCGTCTGCCAGGCCGTCTTCGGGCTCACCATGGTCGCCATGCTCTGGCGGCGCTGGCGGCGCGCCGAGTCCCACC
The DNA here is from genome assembly GCA_964556355.1 of uncultured Verrucomicrobiales bacterium. Classification (GTDB taxonomy): domain Bacteria; phylum Verrucomicrobiota; class Verrucomicrobiia; order Verrucomicrobiales; family DEV007; genus CAZKYJ01. The sequence goes on from CAZKYJ010000035.1 coordinate 10,275, forward strand.
TCCTCGGGAAGGCCTGGGCGACCGGGCTCTACGCGTGGATCCAGGTCCTCCTCCTCGGCAACGCACTCCCGCTCATCGAGCCGGGGCATCTCTTTGTCTCGCGGGCGATGGCGCGCCGGCTCGGCCAGTTCCGCGACTACGCCGGATGGACGCCCCAGCCAACCGAAGCCGTGGCCATGGCCGGCACCTACGGGCTCGTCTCGCTGGTCTTCCTATGGATCCTGACCATCATGATCACACCCAATGCCGAAAACCAGACGCGCGGCTGGCGGCGGGCACGCAAGCTCGGGCGGGATTCCCTCCCTTTCGCCTCCGACCCCGCGACGGCGTTCGGGTGGGTCGCCACCATGGCCGTCATCGGAGCTGCCGGCTGGTTCCTATTCTCCGCGGCACTCGTCGAGTCCAGCTGGTTCCCCGGCCGGGAGGTGCCCTGGTGGTGCCCGCTCGCCTTCGCCCTGTCATTCCTGGCCGGCGGGCTCGGGTTCCATGCCCTCCTCGAGGGCCGGGGCAGCAAGACGACCACCCTCAGCGTTATCTTCGTCGGAGTGGTCCCCGTCTTTGTCGGCATCGTGGTCGGCACCATGGACGACCGCTTCGTCGCCCCGGCCACCTGGCTCATCGGCCTCTCGCCGGCCAGCGCCCCCGCCTTCGCCAGCACCTTCCTCCTCCCCGGGTCCGACCTCCCCCCGGAGTTCGCCCGGGCCGCCCCCCGCGCGTTCTGGTTCTGGCAGGGGGGTGCCGCCCTCGTCACCGCGTGGCTGCTCGTGCACCTGCGCCGCGTGCGGAAGCAGGTGGCGGCGCGGCCGTAGCCGGCCCGCCACGGCTCGGCCGCCCAACTTCTGCCCCTAGACCTTTTCCAAGGGCTCCACACCGCTTGGCCTCCTGCTTGAAGGTGAGAGCGTCCTGATCCCGTAATCGACCTCCTCCCCATGCGCCGCTTTTTGACCGACCCCAAGAAGTCGGCGACATCACCGGGGCCACCTTGATAACTGACGGCGGCATTCTCTGAACGCCGGCCGGGGACCAATGTTGAGCCTCCCTGCTCACCTCGAGAGGCCAACCCGCCATCCGTCCACGCGCGACAATGATTTGGCTTGCGCCAAACCGGCAGCGCGCGGTGGCTACGACCATGAAATACCGCCGCCAGCCCACCAGATCTCTTCAAGATGCCGCGGTGGGGTTGCTCGTGGCCGTCCTCTTTGCGGGTTGTGCAAGCAAGGTGGCCGGCCTTCCCACCACCCTCCCCGACCGTGAGAACCGGTTGCACAAAGGCTATGTCTTCTATCTCGACGGGGCGGGCGGCGGAACCGCCGAAAATAACTGGGCAGGAGGCGTGAAGGACGGGATGCTCGAGGGTGGCTACACCGGCGCGGGCGAGATGATCTCGTGGGAATCCGGCGACGGGCTCCTCGCCGACCAAACCGCGTCCGTCGCGACCAAGCGCACGCGCGCGGACGAGCTGACCGAGAAGCTGCTAGCCTATCGCCAGCAGCACCCGGACGCCCCCGTCCACATCCTCGGCTTCTCCGCTGGCACGGGCGAGGCAATCTACGGCCTCGAAGCCCTTCCAGCGGACGAGTACGTGGCCAACGTTGTCCTTCTGGGCGCCTCGTTCAGCCACGACTACGATCTGACCCAGGCGCTGCGAAGGGTTCGGGGGAAGCTCTACTTCTTCACGTCCAAGCACGACCACATGATCGGGCTGGCAACCCGCCTGTCGGGCACGACCGACCGTAAAAAGGGCGATCCTAGTATCGGGATCGACGGACCGATCCTCCCGCCCACCGCCACCGACGAAACCCGACGGCTCTACACCCAGAAGATCGTTGTCATCCCCCATTCCGAAGAGATGAAAGAGGTCGGTAACCACGGCCACCATTTCGACAACGTCAAAAAGGACTTCATCCGAAAGTACGTCGCCCCTCTGCTCGCAGTCGAATAGGACGCACCTTCGCCACCGCACGCAGAGAAGAGCCGCCGAAACGCCTTCGCGGGTGGCCTCCGACTCCAACTCCTATTCCGACGAGTTGGAGTTGGCAGTTGTCTGTAGCGTCATGCTAGTGCCGCACGAATCTCCGCTGCGACGGGCGAGGCGGGATGAGGAAATCGAGCGCGCTGCACCCCCGACGAGCAACGAAGCCCGTCGCTGCGGGGACGCGTGGCCGGAGGGACGTCGCCTCCGCCTCTCCAGCTCCAAGCCCAGTATCCTCACCCAACGTCCGCGACGTCGATGCTGAGAGGAGTTCTCAGACAGCTTTTCGGCCGGCGGCAGGTGAAGGGGTCGGGAATCATAATACCTCGTCAATCACCGACCGCCCCTACCCCGGCTCCAACATCCAGGCACGGATGCCGCGGAGCCCCCCGGCAAAGAGCACTCCGCCATCGGGGGATACCGCCAGGGAGCGGAAAGCCCCCTGCCCGCCCCCGAGCGTCCGCTGGAGCTCTCCCGTGTCGGCATTCCAGATTCTCACCGTGCCGTCTTCGCTGGCCGAGAGGATACGATTCCCGCTCACGGCCAGGGAAGTGATATCGGCGCGGTGCCCGGTCAGCGAGAGCGCTCCCCCTCGCTGCCAGATGCGGATGGTGGCATCCCAGCTACCGGAGACCACGAGACCGTCGGGGAGGTAGACCGCAGCGGTAACCGGCTCCGCGTGCCCCGTCAAGGTCTGGATCTCGTCCCCGCTTTCGGCATCCCAAACCTTGAGCTGGTTCTCCCCATCCCCGGTGACGAGCCGCTGGCCGTCCGGCGAAAACGCGACGGTGGTGACATCGTACTCGCTTCCTTGGTGCATTGTTAGGATCTCATCGCCCGTCGCGGCGTCCCAGACGATGAGCCGGTCGTCGGCGCTGCCGGACGCGAGGTAGCGACCGCTCGGGTCGAAGGCCAGCGCGTTGATGGTCTCGGTATGCTCGCGAAGTTCTCCGAGGAGTTCTCCGTTCTCCGGATCGCAAAACAGCAGCTCGCCAGTATACGTACCGATGGCGAGTTGCCTACCGTCCCGGTTGAACGCCAGCGCGGTGACGGCGCTCTCCATGCGGCGCAGGACGCGCGACCTCCCGGGATCCGCCAGATCCCAGGTGCGCACGGTGTGGTCGTCGCTTCCCGAAACTAACGTTTCCCCATCCGGGCTGACGGCGAGGGCGAGCACCCAGCGCTCGTGCCCGGCCAGCTCGCGGAATTCCCCCGCCGAGGCGACGAGCGGCGCGAGGAGGAGGGGCTGGAGAAACCGGTTCACGCCAGGAGTTCCGACAGAGCGCCGGTGCTTTCTTTGAATGCCCCGACCGGACAGCGCAGCTGCTGGAGGATCGTGAGATACAGATCCGACGCGGAACGCTGGTCACTGTCCCAGCGCACGTGCTGGCCGTGCCTGAAGCCGAGCTTGTTGCCGCCGGCGAGGAGGAGCGGGAAACTGCTGCCGCTGTGGCTGCTGATCTGCGAGCCTCCCAGGAGGAGAACCGTGTGATCGAGGAGCGTCCCCTCGCTAGCCTCGATGGATTCCAGCTTGTCCATGAGGCGGGCGAGGCAGGCGCAGTACATGCGGTCGCGCTCGCCGATAAGCCGGGTGTCGGGGTTATCCGCCCCCCGGTTGCCGGAGCCCTTGTGATGGTAGTCGTGGGTCCCGCGCGTGGGGGCACCGGTCAGTTTCGCCCACTCGGGATACTCGCTGTAATTGGGGCCGGCCTCGCCACCGAGGCTCTGGGTGACGACACGGGTCATGTCGGTCTGGAAGGCGAGCGCGACGAGATCCATCATCAGCTCGATGTGTTCGCGCATGCTATTCTTCCCCTGCGGTTCGAGCCGGACGCTCGCCTCGTCGAATTCCGGACGCCCGCGATCGAGGATGGCATCGCGGTCGTCGAGACGCTCCTCGACCTCGCGGATCGACTGGAGATACTGTTCGATGCGCTGCCCGTCGGCGTAGCCGAGCCGGCGCTTGAGTGACCGGACGTCCCCTCCGGCGGTATCGAGGATACTGCGATCGAGAGCGATGCGTGCCTTCGCCTTCTTCAGCTCGGCGGCGTCGGCCGGCGGGAAGAGGTTTCCGAAGACCACACGGTAGTCGGCGGTGGCCGGTATATCGACCCCTAGCGCGTTGCGCGATAGCGTGGTGGTACCAACCCCGGACGCCCATGACAGGGCGAGCGACGGAAGATAGGTCGGCCCGAGGTGCTTCGCCGCGACCTGATCGAAGGATATGGTATTGCTCAGGACGCCGGGGGTGAGCGCGATGTTGTGTCCGGTAAGGAAGTTATAGGCGTGCTTGTGACCGCTGATGCGCC
>CAZKYJ010000036.1:0-3705 GCA_964556355.1 uncultured Verrucomicrobiales bacterium
GGGACATCGAGATCGGCGGCGTGGCCGGGATAGGCATGGTAGTATTGGCCGAGGAGGTGGTCGCCCCGCTGACCCGGTTCGGCAGGGGCGGGGTGGACCCCGTGGAAGCCACCGGCGGTTCCCCACCACTGCGTGGCGGCGAAATCGTCCGAGCCGGGTGAGAGATCGCTGAAGTAGAGGGTGGCGGCTCCTTCCCCGTGGAGGCGGGCCTGGATGGAGGCGGGGGCGATCTCCTGGACAGGCTCGTTGCCGGAGACCGCAAGGTGGGCGGCGTGCCCCGCGGCCTGGCCGAGCGACATCCAGATCGGCTCGAGCCGGAGGGCGCAGAAGCCGACGTGCGACGAGCTTGCGGCGATCGGGACGAGGAGGTTGCTGATGTCGTGGGGGACGATGGTTCCGTAGGGGATCTGGTAGGGCGGGACTCGTTTGTAGAATTCGCCGGTGTGAGCCCCGCCGATGAGCGGCCCGTCGTGGCCGGTTCCGTGGCAGTTCGGGCCGTAGTCCCCCATCGCGATCGAGTCGGTGTGAAGGACGGCGCGGGCATCTCCGGGAGAGTGGTCGGTGTCCTTTTCCGTGAAGATGTATCGCCCCTGGAGCCGCCGTCCCTCGCGGACGTAGAGCTGCTCCGGGACGTGCCCGTTGTCGGGATACTCGTCGCGGCACCAGCCCCACGTCTTCGCCTCTTCGCGAACGGCAGCGGGGACGGCCTCGTCGTTTTGGAGGAAATACAGCATGCCCATGTTGTGGAGGACGTGCTGTCGGTAAATACGGCCGCGCGCGGCGGTGTCCCCCGTTGGCCAGGCGTCGCTCAACCCGGGCATAGAGAGTCGGGCGATGCCGCGGGAGACGTCGTTGACGTCACGTTTGGCGTTGGGAAGCGGAGGATGGTGTGCCTTGTAGACGCCCCCTTTCGAACGGCAGAACACCGAGTCCAGTCTCCCGCCGGCAAAAAGCTCGACGAGCGGCAGGTGCCGCTCCCGCTCGTAACCTTCCGGGGCGGTGGGCGCGACCCGCAGATCCGGGTCCTGCGTCATGGTGAGGCGGAAGTTGTAGCCCTGGACGCGGGCGTCCGGCTGCTCGGGGGCGAGCGACTCTCCAAAGGCGGCACGCCCTTCGCGGCCGACGGCGAACCGCGCTCCAGCTGCCGCCATGAGGTCGCCCTCGTAGGTGGCGTCGATGACGCATCGCGGAGCGACGGTGGTGGCCTCGCCGCCGTCCGGGACGAGCGAGACCGAGGTGATCGAACGGTTTTCTACGACCACGTGCCCGAGGGTGTGCTGCCTGAGGATGGTGATCTTCGCCTGCTCGGCGAGCAATTGGCGGAAGATGGCAAGGTTGCCTTTGGCCTCGGTCTGCGTGCCGTCGGGCGATTCGGCGACCTGCTCGGATCCGGTGCCGTAGGTCTCGGCGTAGAGTGCTTTGGCGCGCTGGGAGAAATCGTAGTAGGCGCCGGTGATACCCTCGAAGGTGCGGAAATCCGCGTGGGTGAGCCCGTTGGTCATCATGCCCCCGACGCTGCGGTAGGGGGTGGCGAGCACGACGGTCGATCCGGACTCTGCAGCGGAGATAGCGGCCGAGATCCCGCCCGGGGTGGCGCCGTAAACGAGGACGTCCGGGCTGTGGGCGGCGAGCGGGGACGCGGCGAAGATGGTGAGAAAGAGGGGCGCTAGAGAACGGGCAATCATTGCTTTGGTATTCGGGGATCAGTGGCGCACGGCGGGGGGAGTCACCCTCATCTCATCGATGGCGAGGCGGTCGATCTTTCGGGAGAACCTGAGGGCGGCGAGGCGATCGTACCGACGCGCCGCCGGGAACCGCCGGAGGCGCATTGGGGCGGACCCGACGTTCCGTGGACCCGGGGTTGCGGGGCGGGCGGGGGAGATGTTCTAATGGGAGCCTTGAATACCGAGCAACAATACCGACTGTCCGAATACTACGCGCGACTGGAGCGGGAGCGGCCGGCGGCGTTCCGGCAGCGGGTGGCGTTGATCTTCGGGACTGCGCTGCTCTATCTATTGGTGGTAATGGCGGGGCTCGGATGGGTTTTCTGGTGGTCGGTGACCCGGCTTCTGGACGGCGAAAGCGGTGGTTTGTGGGTGGCGGTATTCTCTGGGATCGCCCTCGCCGGCGGGGCGAGCGGACTGCTGAGTTTGGCTGCGCTGCCGGAGGGAACGGTGGCGACCCGGGACCGGGCGCGGGGGCTCTTCGCGGCTCTGGACGAGTTGCGGTCGGGCATGCGGGTCGGCAAGGTGGCGCAGGTGAGGCTGGACGGGGGGGCGAACGCGATGGCGCACCAGCGACCGCTCCTCGGGCTGGTGGGCTCGGACCGGTTCTACCTGCTGCTGGGTCTTCCGCTGCTGGCGCTCTTGCCCGAGCCGGAGGCGCGGGCGGTGGTCGCGCACGAGCTAGCGCATTTTGGAGGCGGCCATGGGAGGTGGAACCGATGGGCGTATCGCATCCGGACGGCGTGGCTGCGGATGGAGGCGTTGTCGCTGATCGTGCGCTTGCTCTTGAAGCCCTACGGCTGGGCTTTGGGATCGAGGTTCGCGGCGGCCGAAGCGGTGCTCTCGCGTGCCCACGAGTACGAGGCGGACCGGCTGGCGGCCGATCAGGTGGGGGCGAAGACGCTGGCGCGGGCGCTGCTGAGGATGGAGCTGGCCACGGCGGAGATGGGGAGGACGTTCTTTGCGGGCCGGGAGCGGGAGGCCCGCGCGTCGGCGGCCCCCCCGGCAGACGAGGTGGAGGCGGCAGTCGAGTTCTTGCGAGGGTGGGAGTTTGGGGGAGGCGATTCGCGCCGGCGGCTGTTGATTGCGCTGAGCGAGCTGCCGGCTCCTGATGACTCCCACCCAACGCCATGGCAGCGCCTGTCGGCTCTCGGGGTGGTGGATGGAATCTCGTTGCCGCGGGCGGCGGAACAGGCGCGCGAGATCGTGTTGGGGCAAGTATCGGGTCGACGGGCACTCGATCTGTGGCTGGCCGATCCGGTGGGTTTGCTGGGGGAAGCGCAGGAGGCGTGGGAAACCGAAGTGGGGCCGACGTGGGACGGCTACCGGGGCGGGCTGGAGTCCGCGCGGGATCGCCTGGCCGATCTGGAGGGGCGTACGCTGGTGGAAGAGGAGGCATGGGAGCGCGTGGAACTGGTGTTCCAGTGGCGGGGCGCCGCGGAGGGGCGGCGGGCGCTAGGCGAGTTCTTGAAGGGGCATCCCGACCACGGCGAGGCGGCATTCCGGCTCGCGATGGAACTCTACGAGGCGGGCGACGATCGCTGGGAGGAGTGGGCCGACCGCGCCGTACGTGCCGATCGGCGCTGGGACTCCGGGCGGCTCAGGTTGAAGAAACGCTGGCTGATGGAGCAGGGAGAGACACCGGCAGCCGCGTCGGTATTGGATCGGACAATCTTCGCCCGGGACGACGAACTGGTGCGGGCGGCGGAGGAGCGGGCGACCTTGCCAAGAAGCGCTCGCTTTGCACCGCACGGGCTCCCGCCGGCGCTCACCGATCGCCTGGTGGCCCAGCTCTCGGTGATGAGGGACGTGGGCGCGCTCTGGCTGGCAAGGAGACAGCTGAAAACCGAGGGCGACGCTCCTGCTTTCGTGATCATGGTGCGGTTCCAACCCGCCTGGTGGAAATACCGGTCGGGCGAATGGCAGTCGGAAGAAATCGAGAAGGCCGTGCGGACGCTCTCATTCCCCCATGACTATCTCC
>CAZKYJ010000036.1:3715-14527 GCA_964556355.1 uncultured Verrucomicrobiales bacterium
CCTACGGCGAGCCGGCTCGGGGGGTGCGGCGGCGCATCCGGCAGCCGGATGGCGCGGAGCTCTTCAGGCGGGAACGAGCGGGGCGGCGCCGACCTCCTGGGCGAGGTGGTTGAATTCGGCGACCTCCGCGGCGGAGAACAGGAGCCCTCCCGCTTTGGCGGTGGCGGCTGCGGCCTCGGCCTCCAGCTGTCCCGGGAGCAGGCAGCCGCCATTCCCGTGGCCGAGGATGTCGTCGAGGACGGCCTTGACGTTGGCGGCCTGGTCGCGCCCGCGCGCGAACAGGCCCGAGCTGAGGGCGTCGGGGTGGATGACCTGGAAGTAGAAATTGGGCGTGCGCTTTTCTCCCTCGGGCGCCTGGCGGGAGCGGAGGGTGGGCAGGGAACCACCGACAAAGGCGGCGACGATCTCGTTGATCAGGCTGAGGCCGTAGCCCTTGTGCGCGCCGAAGGGGAGGAGGGCGGAGACGGCGTGGGGGTCTTGCGTGGGGTTGCCGTCGGAGTCGACCGCGGCGTTGGGCGGGAGCTGCTTGCCCTCGCGCTTGAACTGCTGAACGCGACCCATGGCGACGGTGGACGTGGCCCAGTCGATGACGATGGGAAAGCCCACGGCATCGGTCGTGGGGAATCCCCACGAATGCGGATTCGTGCCGAGGGTGGGGAACTTGCCGCCGAAGGGGACGACCTCGGCGAGGGCCGCGGTGCAGTTGGTGTAGGCGAGGTAGCCGCGCTTCGCCGCATCCATGACATAGCCGCCGCCCCAGAGGTAGTGGAAGGCATTGTCGATGCTCACCTGGCCGATGCCGTATTCGTCAGCGAGCGCGATGCAGGCTTCCATGGCCTCGAAGGCGGTAGCCTGGCCGAGCTTCTTGTGCGCGTCCCAGATTTCGGAGGCGGCGAAGCGGGAGGGGAGCTTCTCGATGGTCGCACCCGGTGTGCACCCGCCCGCCTTGGACCCGAAGAGCTCGTCGAGGTGGAGCGCCTTCAGGCCGTTGTGGGTGCGAATCCCGTGGGTCGAGGCCATTTCGCAGAACCGGGCGCCCGCCTCGGACTCGTCCTCGGTGTAGCCCCGGTGGAGGTAGGCGGCTTTGACGAGAGCGTTGTGCTGATCGACGGGGACGGTGAGAAATGTTTCGGCGGACATGGTGTGGGGCGTGAACTTGGGCACATCCCGGCCGCCTTGTCGAGTCGGCAAACCGCCGGTAGCCGAAAGCGCGCCCCTTCAGTCGAGCGTCGCCCGCAGCCGGAAGAAGGTGGGGCCGGCGCCCAGTTCTGGAATGATGGTGACGTTCTCAAAGCCGTATTCGGTTGCGGGCTCGACCGTCGCTGCGCCTTCTGCCACCACCGTCCAGTCACCCGGCGCTAGGGAAGGCGATGTCTCGAGCACCACCGCGGCTCCATTCCTCCGGCGGGTGAAGGCGATGGTGCCACCCGCGAAAGAGAACGGGACGAGCGACGGCACGTCCACGGCGGTACCCAGCGCATACTCGAGTGCGGCGGCGAGGCCGTCATGATCGAGGTCGCTGGCGGGATCGTCGCTCGTGAAACCGGCGTAGGGCAGAAAGGTATCGATTTCCAAGGTCGCGAGTAGCGGTGCGGACAGGCCGTCGGCGGTGAGCGATGCGGCCACGATGAGCGGTCCGTCTGATCGGGCGGGGGCGGTAAAGGTGGCGATGTAGGGTGGCGCGGTGGTGTTGGCGGCCACTCCCCCGCGGAGCCCAGGTTCGGCGCCCACCCAGCCGGCTCCCGCTGCCGCGACGATGGGGAGCGCGTGAGATGTCGGGGACAGTTCCACGTTGTGGGCGTCAACCAGCCCCGTATTGGAAACGGTGGTGACCACATCGAAAGGGGCGCCCCCGGCCGCGACGGCACCACCGGGGGCCTCGAGGGTCAGTGCCAACGCCGGCGCCAGGCTGCCGGTCCGCCGCACATGGTAGCCGCGCGCCTCCATCACCGCGTCGACCTCCGCAAAGTAGTGGGGCACAAAGGTGTCGAAAGTCGTCGTCGTGGCGACGGTCACATTGACGGCCGTGTGGGTGCCCACCAGCGCGAGCGATCCGCCATCCAGCGCGAGCGACGGGCTTCCCGAGTCACCACTCTGGGCGAAGGCATCGTCTCGGTTGCCGGCGAACGAGGCGTAGTTGAACGTGTACGTCCGCGTGGTGTTGATCCCCGCGCCGGCCGTGACCGGATCATCGCCGAAATCTAGGAAGCCGCTGATGAATCCCCGACCCGCGCGGGCGTTGAATCCGGTGACGATGAGCTGCTGGGCGTTGTAGGCCGCTTCGGTATCACGGCTCAGCACCGGGAGGCGGCGGATGTTTTCCGGCAGGGCTTGCTCCAGTTCCCCGATCCACAGATCCGTGATTTCATCGTCTCCGTTCAGGATGGCATGGGAGACTCCCACCGCCCTTTCCACGACGGTTCCATCCGGTGCCACGAAGCGGATCCGCTGAGTCGGGGCGATGCGGAAATGGTAGGCACCCGCCACGTGAGTCGGCGAAATCAACGTGAACTGACGCCGGGGGTCGTCGACACTGTAGCCGATCCCCGAAAAATCGAGGTCGGCATGAAGAAACGTCGGATTCGCGACCGGGGCGTTCGGGAAGCCCGTAAACCGGTCGTGGCGGGCGGGTTCGTAGGTACGAACCCCGAGTCCGCTGGCGGACACAACGCATGTCAGCCACACGGCCGTTATGAAGATTATCGGATACACAGAAAATGTTGCTACAGGAGAAACCCCAGCGGGAGACGATTGGATGCGTTGGGCGACCACTTCAAGGGTGGAAGCGGTGCCGGAACGTGCGCAAAGTAGGTGGATGATCGGTGTGATTGCGCGATGGACGATACTCAGTTTGGGGGCGTGGCTGCTGCTGTCGGCCTGCGCGACCGGCAAATTCCATGCGGAACATCCAGGGGGCGACCGGCGGGAGATCGACGACGAACTGGCGGGCTACGTCGCGGCGCGGACGGTGCCCATTTGGATTCCGAATCAGCCCAAGATCCGCGAGGGAGACGTTTCATTCCATGAGATGACGGCTGGACAGGCCGCACTCATCTCGACCGATGGCTACGCCCTCACCGCGAATCATGTCGTCGCGGGCGATGCCGTCGCCTTCACGGTACACCTGAAATCCGATCCTACCGGCTGGATGCGGGCGGGGCGGCTCATCGGGGGAACGGTTCTCCTCGCGGGCGCCGGCGGCACCGAGCGGCCCGTGGCACAGCGGGATCTTCTCGTCCAACCGGTTCGCGTCGTCCACCGTTTTCCCGGGGTCGATGTCGCGCTGATCAAGACCGGATTCCAGCCCATCAACACCTTCGAATTGGCCGATCACGTGCCGTCGGAGGGCGAGCCCGTCGCGGTGGCCATGAACCCGCTCAAAGGATTTCGCAACGGGGTGGCGACCGGCGGGGTCGTCGGGCGTCGGGAGGGACGGGAGCCCGAGACGTGGCGGGCCTACGCCACCTGCGTCGCCGACTACGGCGACAGCGGCGGTTCGGTCGTGGGAGCGGACGGGAGGCTCGTCGGTGTCACCGTCGGTGCGGTCTACTTCCGGCGCCCGTGGCGGCTGCTCAACGGCGAGTGGTTCGACTTCCGCATGGACGGTGCCTCGCGGGCGGCGGTGGAGCAGGCAATCGCCGACGATCGCAAGCGCCGCCGGCGGCCGGGCTAGGTTAGACGCACCGAGTTTTTTTTGTCGAGGCGCAGCGTCTTGCCCGCTAGATCGTCGGGGAGATCCGCCTTCGGATCGCTGAGCTTCACGCCGTCGAGCTGGATGCTGCCCTGTTGGACGAGGCGGCGGATGTCGCCGTTCGACCGCCGCTGGCCCAGCGCGGCATAGGCCGCGGCCACCGTCGCGATGAGCCGCCGCTCGGCTCCGGGGGCGAATTCCGGCAGGTCGGCCGCCGAGAGGTCACGTTTGGAAAAGCGCGTGTCCCAATCCGACCGCGCGGCGGCCGCTTCGGGGGCGCCGTGGTAGCGGGCGACGATTTTCTCCGCCAGCGCCTTCTTCGCCTCCATCGGGTGGGCGGTCGGGTCGAGGTCCTCGCCGAGCAGCAGCGTGTGGTAGCGGCCCATCAGCTCGTCGGAAATGCTCATGGCTTTGCCGAACATCTCGCCCGGCGGATCGGTCACGCCGATGTAGTTGTCGAGCGACTTCGACATCTTCTGCACGCCGTCGAGCCCCTCGAGGATAGGCACTAACATGACCACTTGAGGCGGCTGCCCCTCAGACTTCTGCAGGTCGCGACCCACGAGGATATTGAAGAGCTGGTCGGTTCCGCCGAGTTCCACGTCCGCGCGCACCATCACCGAGTCCCACCCCTGGACGATCGGGTACTGGATCTCGTGCAGGCGCACCTCCTGGTTGTTGGCGATGCGGTTCTTGAAGTCTTCGCGCTGCAGCATCTGCTGCATCGTGACGCGGGCGTTCAGGGTGATCACCTCGGCGAAGGTCATCGCGTTGAACCACTCACCGTTGAATACGACCTCGGTTTTCTCCGGGTCGAGGATCTTGAATGCCTGGTCGGTGTAGGTTTTGGCGTTCTCCAAAATCGCCTCGCGCGAGAGAGGCGGGCGCGTCTTGGAGCGCCCGGACGGGTCGCCGATCTGCGCGGTGAAATCTCCGATGATGAGGACGGCCTCGTGGCCCAGTTCCTGGAACTGGCGGAGCTTCTCCATGGCGACGGTATGGCCGAGGTGCAGGTCCGGGCTGGTCGGGTCCACCCCGAGCTTGGCACGCAGCGGACGCCCGAGCTTGAGCTTGGCGAGGAGTTCCTCCTCCGAGGTGATCTGGGCGGTTCCCCGGGCGAGGAGTTCGAGTTGTTCTTCGGGTGACATTTCGCGAGCCCCGATTGTAGCGGGATGCGCGCGGGAGGAAAACGGTTTTTGTCCGCGGCCGGTCGGGTGGCCGGCACCGCGATCGACCGGCCACGGCCGTGACCGGTTCAAGCGGGTCGCCCACTGAGATGGTGGAGCACGATCGCGGCGGTGCAGGCGACGTTGAGCGAGTCCATACCGGAGGCCATCGGGATGGTGAGGCAATGGTCGCAGGCCTCGGTCCATGCGGCGGGAAGACCGGGGCCTTCCGACCCGAACGCGACGGCAACGCTCCGCGATGTGGGGCGGTAGTCTCCGAGGGCGACCGTCCCGCCGCCCACCGTGGTGGCCACCCGTTCCCAAGAGGGACCGAGCGATCGCCAGTCGCCGAGCGGATCCGCCGACTCGACCACGGGGACTCGGAAGACGGCCCCGGAGGAGCTGCGGATCGCTTTCCGCGAGTACGGGGAGACTCCGCCCGCCCCGGCGACGACGGCGCCCGCCCCGAGAGCGGCCGCACATCGGACGATGGCGCCGAGGTTGCTGGCGTCGGCAATCCCCGGCGCGAACACGACAGGGGAGTGTGCCGCAGGGCGTTTCGGCAACCAGGTCCCCGTGAAACGGAGAACAGCTGGCTTCGAGAAACACGCGACGACACCCCGATGAAACGCATACCCTACGAGGTTCGAGATCTCCGAGCGGGAGACACGTTGAAATGCGGCGCCGGAACGGGCACAGGCCGCAGCGATGCGGTCGGCCAGCCCGGGATCGCTTCCCTCGACGACGACGGCAGCGACAATTTCAAGACCGGCTCCGATGGCCGCCTCCACCGCGTGGCGACCCTCGGCGATGAAAAAGCCATCCGCCAGGAGTGCCTTTTCCGATCGCGAGAACGGGGAATCTTCGGCGATGGCCTTCGAGATCGTTTAGGCGACGGGAACCTGGAGCCAGGCGGTGGTCACCCCACCCTCGCTTTTCAGACCGAGCGGGATCCCCATCATCCCACTGAGGACGTAGGCCGCAGTGAGGCCGATGCCACAGTGGCTGCTGTCCTTCGTGGTAACGAAGGGGTTGAACAGGGTCGGGAGCTTCTCCGCCGGGATCGTCGATCCCGTATTGCTGATGAAAATGTCGACGCGATCCGATCCGGTGGTCACCTCGCCAGGGGGGACGATGTCGATCGAAACCTCGCCTCCCGCATCGGCCGCGGCTTCGGCCCCGTTTTTCAGGAGTTCGAGGAGTACCTCTTTGAGGCGGGAGGAATCAGCGGTCACCGGGGGAACGTTCGGCGCCAGATTGATCGAGAAGGGCACTCCGTGTTGGGAAAACGGAGCCCGCAGCGAGCTATCAATCATCGGAAGCCAATCGCCCAACTTGAGCGTCTGGAGATTGATCCGCGCGCAACCGCCCGCCGACAGGATCCGCTCGCTGAGGCCCGAAGCGCTCTGCGCCGCCTCCTTCATATGATCAAGGTTCTCTTTCGTCCCCGGATCCAGATCATCATTCATCATGATCAGACTCGAAAACCCTTGGATGACCGCCAGCATGTTGTTCAACTTATGCGTCATCCCGCGGAGGAGCTGGTTGTAGAACTCCGCCGTGGCCGATCCCTCCGTGCGGATCTGATCGGGAAAGACGAAGTCGGTAGCTGCTTGCTGCATAGTTTCCATAATCTAATCTGAGATCTAAATGTTACTGTACTACGTTTTCTAAAACAACTAAAATTTACGGGTTTCCCAATAACTTGAACAAATTCCCGTAGAATACTGTTCGAAAGAACTCTTTTCAAGGCAAAAAACCATCGCAGGATCCACCGCCGACGGCCGACGGCCGACGCTGCAATTGCAGCAACTATAAATTGCCAGCCATTTTATGGGGTGGCCGGCGCGGCGGAAACCGATTTCTCGCGGGGCTTCAGCGGAGGCGGACGAAGTCGGCGGAGGCGACCGTGGCGATCTGGCCGGATGCATCGGTGACGAGGAGTTCGCCTTCCGGTCCGAGGCCGGAAACGGTGCCGTCGAGCCGGGATCCGCCGGGAAGGGCGGCCGAGATGAGTTTGCCGTGGAGAAGGCTGCGTTGCCGGAGTTCGCGGAGGGCGGTGATCCACCTGTCCGGGTCTCCGGCGCCGGCGAATCGGCGGGCGGCGCAACGGATGACACCGGCGGCCAAGGCGGACCGGTCGATGGCTGAACCCGTCTCGATAGACAGCGCGGTGGCCGTTTCTTCGAGATCGGGTGGAAAGTCGTCCCGCGCCATATTGGCATTCAGCCCGATTCCGGCAATGGCAAAGCCGCCCTCCACGCCGGAGGGATACGCATCGAGGAGAATTCCGGCGACCTTCCTCCCGGCCAGATAGATATCGTTCGGCCACTTGAGTTGGGCACGGAGACCCGTCTGGGATTCGATCGCATCGGCCACCGCCAGGCCCGCCAGGTGCGTGAGGCGCGGCCAGATTGCTCGCGAGAGCGCGGGGCGCAGCACGATGGACAGCAAGATGTTCGCACGGGCCGGGGCGACCCATTGGGTGCCGCGCCGGCCCCGCCCCGCCGTCTGGGATTCTGCGAGGACGACCGTCCCGTGGGGGGCGCCCACCCGTGCCCGCGCGGTCGCTTCATCGCTCGTCGATCCGATGACCTCGGCGATGTGTACCGCGTCGGTCCCCGATTCCGGGAACGCGTTTGCGACGGCGGCCGCGATCACCGGGCGGTCGAGCGCGATCATCCTAGATCAGGCGAATGTGAGGGAGAGATCCAAGGAGCGGGCGGAGTGGGTGAGGGCCCCGACCGAGATCCAATCGACGCCCGTCTCGGCGATCCTACGCACGGTTTGCAAATTGACGCCGCCGCTGGCCTCCAGCTCCACGCGTCCGGCGGTCAGTGCGACCGCCTCCCGCATGGTATCCGGGGACATGTTGTCGAGCAGGATAATATCGATGCCCTCCAGCTCGAGAAACGTCCGCACCTGGTCGAGCGTGTCAGCCTCCAGTTCCACGCGGATGCCGGGGCGTTCCGCCTTCACGGCGGCGATGGCAGTTTGTAGAGCCCTCGCCTGCGACTCGGCGAGCAGGTGGTTGTCTTTCACCATGACGCGGTCATAGAGGCCCATCCGGTGGTTGCACCCGCCGCCCGCGAGAACTGCAGCCTTCTCCAGAGCGCGCCAGCCGGGTGTCGTCTTGCGCGTATCGAGGATTCTTGCCGCCGTCCCCTCGACGGCGGCAACATAGGTGCCCGTCAGCGTCGCGATCCCGCAGAGCCGGGCGAAAAAATTGAGCGCGGTCCGCTCGGCGGTCAGCAGGCTGCGGGTCGATCCCTCCGCGGTGAGCAGCGTCGTCCCCGCCGCCACCGCGGTGCCGTCAGCGACGAGCGCCGCGATCTCCAGTCGGGCGTCCACCCGCCGGAACACTTCGGCAGCGATCGCGGCCCCTGCCACGATGCCGGCCTCTTTCGCCACGATGGCCGCCCGCGACGTCGATTCCTTCGCCGTGAAATAGCGTGCCGTCACGTCGCCGCCCCCGATGTCTTCGTCGAGCGCGATTCCGATGAGCTGGTCGGTATGAGGGCAGATTTCCACGCCCGCACCGTGGCGGCGGCCGCCGGTGGTGGCAAGCATCGAGCGCAATCCACGATTGCGTTTTGCGCCACCGACGGTGCGCGGGTTAAGTGGCCGACCCATGGCGAAGAGACGGAGACCATCCAGAAAACGCGTGCGCGCTCAGCCAACGCGAGCCCAGTCCGCCTGGCGGCGGGTTTCGCGCCTGCCTTGGATCTTGCGCTGGCCCGTCGTGTTGGGTGGGTTCGGTCTGGCGATCGGTCTGGTGGGCGCCCTGGCCTGCTGGCTCATCTACGGCTCCATCGCCCGGGGCTTCGATCTCGACGAGATGGGAAAAATGCCCGAGCGTTCGGTCGTTCTCGATCGGAATGGTGTCCTCCTCGGGCGCCTCCATGGTGAGAACCGTACGGTCGTCCCACTCGACCAAGTCAGCAATGCATTCCTCGCGGCCTTGCTCGCACGAGAGGACAACCGGTTCTACGACCACGGAGGCGTCGACTACGTGGGCGTCGCCCGCGCCGCCGTGCGCAACCTCAAAGAGCGCGATGTCGTCCAGGGGGCCAGCACCATTACCATGCAGCTGGCCCGCAACAGTTACGGGATTTTTGAGAAGACCCTCCATCGCAAGCTGACCGAGATCTTCGTCGCCCGCCGCATGGAACGCCGGTTCACCAAGGCGGAGATTCTCGAAGCTTACGTGAACCGGATCTTCTACGGCACCGGCCTCTACGGGGTGGAGATGGCGGCGCAGGCCTACTTCGGCAAGCCCGCCCGTGGCCTCACCCTCGGCGAATCGGCCCTGCTGGCCGGGATCATCCGCGGGCCGAACAAATACTCGCCGTTCCGCAACCTCGAAGGTGCCCTGGGGGAACGCGACGTCGTCCTTTCCCGCATGGTCGAGGTCGGGCGGATCACCCAAGCCGAGGCCGATGCGGCCAAGGCGGAGCGCGTCGTCATCCAGGACCGGGGGCGCACGACGTTCGAAGAGACCTACGCACTCGATGCCGTCCGGCGGGATCTCGATCTCGTCCTTAGCGAGGCCGACGTCGAAGACGGGGGCTTCCAGATCATCACGACGCTCGACGCGCGCCTGCAGACCATCGCCGAGGCCTCGATCGACCACCGGCTCAAAGAGGTCGAAGAGGGCGGCGGTTATTCCCACCAGACCCGCGCTGCCTACCAGCGGGTGAAAGCTGCCGCCGGCGAGGACGATCTGCCCGCCCCGCGCTACCTCCAAGGTGCGCTCGTGGCCATCGACAACGAAAATGGAGGCATCGCCTGCATCGTCGGTGGTCGGAACTTTGGGGAGAGCCAGTTCAACCGGGCATTGCTCTCCCAGCGCCAGGTCGGCTCCACCTTCAAGCCGTTCGTTTACACCGCAGCCTTCCAGCGCGGCCTCCTCCCGGGTACCTTTATCAGCGACAACCCGATCGGGCGCAACGAGCTTCGCAACACCCCCGGCAACAACGGCTGGAGTCCCAACAACTCGGACGGCAAGTTCATCGGCAACCAGGCTGCCGAGGTCGGCCTCGTCCGGAGCCGCAATACGATGAGCGTCCGCGTCGGGGATATCGCCGGCATCGAGAATGTCGTCGCCCTCGCCGAGGCCGCCGGATTCCCGAAGATCGAGAGCCGCTCCCCCCAAGTCTACATCGGCAACCTCGGAGCGAACCTCAAACAGATCACCAGCGCCTTCTCCATCTATCCGAACAACGGCATGCGCCGGCGGCCGTTCCTCATCGAAAAGATCATCGACCGCGCCGGCGCGGTCGTCTACCAGAGCGGCAAGATCGAGTACCCCGTCATCAAGCCAGGGCTCTGCGCCATGATGGACCGCATCCTCAAGAAAGTCGTCGATTCCGGGACCGCCGCCAGCGCCCGCAGGCTCGGCTACGAAAGCCCTGCCGGCGGCAAAACCGGCACGACCAACGACTACCACGATGCCTGGTTCCTCGGCTATTCCGAGAGACTCACCTGCGGCGTCTGGGTCGGGCTCGACCAGCCGGACCGCATCATCAACCGTGGCTACGGCAGCACCTTGGCCCTCCCGATCTGGGTCGATCTCATGAAACATTCGGAGAAGATCGGCTACCGCCTCGAGGCCCCCAAAGCCGAGCCCGTCCTTGCCGACGCCCAGCTCTGTCGGGTCACCGGCTACCTCGCCACCCAAGGTTGTGGCAACGTGGGCGTCGCCTACCAAGACCAGATCCCCTACGAGCTCGTCCCGCAGGCCTACTGCCAGCTCCACCAGGGAGCCCGCTCCCAGCGCCCCCAGGCGAGTAGCGGTGGCCAAGGGCAGCCCGCCCGCGAACGCCGCAGCCTTTTCGATCGCATCAAAGGCCTCTTCCGGTAGTCCGGGGGCAGTGGCTGAGGAGCGCGCCGATCTCGGCGACCGGGGCGCGTTCGAACCGGCGCTGTTCGGAGCAGAGGTGGAGGACGGCATCG
>CAZKYJ010000037.1:0-11839 GCA_964556355.1 uncultured Verrucomicrobiales bacterium
ACCAAGGTCGAGCTTGTCGCCGACCGGGACGCGCACCCTCCCTACGGCAGCAACTTGACCTATCCGCTGACCGATTACCCGCGCCTCTGCCAGACGAGCGGGACGAGCGGGAGCCCGATGGCTTGGCTCGACACCACCGCGAGCTGGGCGGCCATGCTCGATTGCTGGGAGGCGATCTACCGGGCGGCCGGTGTCGTCCCGGGGGTTGACCGCATCTTCTTCGCGTTCTCGTTCGGCCCATTCCTCGGGTTCTGGACCGCCTACGAGGCGGCGGCGCGGATGGGCTGCCTCACCATCCCGGGAGGCGGGATGTCGAGCACCGGCCGGCTGGCCTGCATGGCAACCCACCGGGCGACGGTGCTCTGCTGCACTCCGACCTACGCCCTGCGTCTCGGCACGCTCCGGGCGGAGACAGGGAAGGAGACGTCGGTCCAAAAAATCGTTGTCGCAGGCGAGCCGGGGGGCAGCATCCCCTCCACCCGGGCACGCATCGCGGAACTTTGGCCCGGAGCGCAAATCTTCGATCACCACGGGATGACCGAGGTCGGTCCCGTGACCTTCCCCATGCCCGGCGGTGCGGATCTCGGGGTGCTGGAAGACTACTATCTCGCCGAGATCCTCAACCGTGAGACCGGCCTGGAGGTGGCGGTGGGCAGTCCGGGCGAGCTCGTCTTGACACCGCTGCGGCGCGACGGGTGCCCGCTCGTGCGCTACCGCACCGGCGATCTCGTGAAAAAAGCATATGCCGACAGCGGTGGCCTTGTGCTCGAAGGCGGTATTCTCGGTCGCATCGACGATATGGTGGTGGTTCGCGGCGTCAATATCTACCCTTCGGCTATCGAGGGTGTGCTCCGGCAGTTCCCCGACGTGGCCGAGTTCCAAGTCGTCCAATCGACCCGCGACGCGATGGTCGAGATCGAGGTTCAGGTCGAAGGCGGCGACGCGGCGGCCATCGAAGAAAAGTTGAGCGATTCGCTCGGCCTGCGCGTTCCTGTAGTGGCGGTGCCAGGTGACAGCCTGCCCCGCTACGAATTCAAATCTTCCCGATGGAAATCCGAATAGTCCCGAGATGATCGCAGAACTCAATGGCGTGACGAAATCATTCGACGGCGGCGGCGAGCCTGTCCGCGTGCTGGAGGGTCTCGATTTCAGTCTCGACAGTGGGGCTGCCGTCTCTGTGGTGGGGGCTTCCGGCTGTGGCAAAAGTACTTTCCTCAACGTGCTGGGCACCCTCGATCGGGCGGATGGGGGCTCGGTTCGCCTGCTGGATGAAGAGGTTGGCGCGCGCGATGCGGACGCGCTGGCCGACCTGCGGGCCAGGCATCTCGGGTTCATCTTCCAGATGCACCACCTCCTGCCGCAGTGCAGCGTTTTGGAGAACGTGCTGGTTCCTACGCTGGCGCTCCATTCCGGCGGAGCGGGTGGCGAGGATCGCGCGAGGAAGCTCCTCGACCGCGTCGGGCTCGGCCACCGCATCGGGCACCGGCCCGCGCAGCTGAGCGGTGGTGAACGGCAGCGGGTCGCCGTCGTTCGCGCGCTCATCAACAAGCCGAAGCTCCTCCTCGCCGACGAGCCCACGGGGGCGCTCGATCGCACTTCCGCGGACGGCTTGGCCGAGCTCCTCCTCGAACTCAACCGGGAGGAAGGCGTCGCGCTGGTCGTCGTGACCCACGACCGATCCCTCGCCGACCGGATGAGCACGGTCTACACCCTGGTGGGAGGGAAGCTCGAATCTGCCTGAAACCATGACGACGGCCACCCTCATCGGCCGCGGACTGCGGCACTACTGGCGATGGCACCTCAGCCTGGTCACCGGCGTCGCGCTGGCCAGTGCGATCCTCAGTGGCTCGTTGGTGGTGGGTGATTCCGTGCGGGCCACCCTGCAGAATATCGGCGACGAGCGGCTGGGACGAGCCGAGATCGCCGTCCTCGGTGGTGAACGGTTCCTGACGGTCGAGACGCTCGAAAGGATCGACGCACCGATGGTCGCGCCGCTCCTCATGACGATCGGTACCATCGCCAACGAAGACGGTAGCCGGCGGGCCAACGCCGTTAGCGTCATCGGCGTGGACGACCGGTTCTGGGCATTCGGAACCGACGGCGCGCCGCCTTCCGGGTGGGGCGACGAGCGTGCCATCGCCCTGAATGATGTCCTCGCCCAGCGGCTGGGCATCGGGGCGGGGGACACCGTTCTCGTCCGTGCCGAGGTGCCGAGCGCGATCTCGCGGGACGCGCCGCTTTCGGGATCGACCGAGGACACCGAAACGACCGCGACGCTGCGGGGGGCCGTGTCCGCGGTGGTGGATGCGGCGCATTTCGGACGGTTCGGCCTGCGCAACGAACAGGCGGCCGCGGCCAATGTTTTCGTGCCTCTGAGCACGTTGCAGCAGCGGCTCGACCAGGCGGGGCGGGCGAACTTGGCGCTCGTCGGCGGGGCGGCAACCGCTTCGGTCGACGCCGGACTTGAAGCCTCCTGGACCCCTGCCGATGCCTCGCTGAAGGTGCGCGAGCTACCCGGAAGCGGCGAGTGGGAAATCAACTCGACGCGGATCTTCATCGATGAGGCGACCACCGGAGCCGTCGGGCGCGCGGTGGGAGGCGCCGGTGTGCAGGGCTCGCTGACCTACCTCGTCAATAGCCTGGAATCGGGCGGGGGAGCGACCCCCTACTCGATGGTCGCGGCGGTCGATCCGGCGCGGCGATCACTCTTCGGCGACCGACCGCCCGGCGACGGAGAAATCTTCATCACCCAGTGGCTCGCGGACGACCGGGGGATCGGCGTCGGCGATCGCCTGACGCTCCGCTATCTCGTGGCGGGGATCTCCCGCGAGCTGGTGGAGAAAAGTGCGACTTTCGAGGTCGTCCGCGTCCTTCCGATGGACCACCCGGAAGTGACCCCCGACTGGATGCCGGATTTCCCAGGGGTGGCCGACGTGGAGAATTGCCGCGACTGGGACCCGGGTTTTGCCATCGACTTGGATCGCATCCAGGACGAGGACGAGGAATACTGGGACGCCTACAAAGGGACGCCGAAAGCGTTCCTCCCGCTGGCCGCCGGGCAGCAGCTATGGGCCAACCGATTCGGCGACCTCACGGCCCTCCGGTTTCCGCTTTCGACCATCGACGAGGCGGCGCTGGCCAGCGGGCTGCGCGATGAGATCGATCTGAGCGACCTCGGAATCGTCGTGCGGGACGTCCGGGGGATGGCCAGCGCCGCGGTCGATCAGTCGATGGACTTTGGGGGGCTTTTTGCCGCGATGGGTTTTTTCCTCGTGGTAGCGGCTCTCGTGCTGGCCGGGCTCCTCTTCGCGTTCAGCATCGAGCGCCGCTCGGATCAGATCGGGCTCCTGTTGGCGGTAGGCCTTCGCGCGAAGTTGGTGCGAAGGCGTTGGTCCTCGCCCTGATCGGGGGGCTGGCCGGGGTCGGCTTGGGCGTTATTTACACGAAGTTGGCGCTCTGGGGTTTGTCGGGAGGCTGGTCGGGCGCGGTCGCGGGAGCTCCGGAAATCGTCTATGCCGCCTCGCCGGGCAGCCTGGTCGGCGGATGGATCGGGACGGTCGTACTCGCGATGGTCATCGCCTGGTTCGCCGCGCGGAAGATCGGCAAGTCCGCCGCCCATTCCCTGCTGGCAGGGGCTCCGGTGGGAATCTCGGGAGTCGCGAGGGGAGGTTCCCCGCTGCGGAGCTGGCGGCTCTGGTGCGGTCTCGCGTTTCTGGTGATCTCGTTGGGCTTGCTGCCCTTGGCCAAGGGGGCTGGGGCGGCGATGCTACCCGCGATTTTCTTCGGGAGTGGCTCGGCGCTGCTGGTTGCGGGGCTCTGTTTCCTCGGGGCTGCGCTCCTCAAGTTCGGCCAGCCGACAGAGGCGCGCCCGGCGGGTGTCTGGTCGCTGGGCATGCGCAATGCGGTGCGCCGCCCCGGGCGCAGCCTGGCGGTGGCCGGCGTGATGGCGGCGGGCGTTTTCCTCGTCGTGGCCGTCAACGCGTTCCGCCTCAGCGCCGAGCAGGACGCGGACGAGAGGGGCGCAGGCACCGGCGGGTTCGCGCTCTATGCCGAGACGACGATCCCGGTCTACGAGGACCTCAATGCACCGGTCGGGCGGGAGATGTTCGGCCTCGACGACGAGGAGATGGCGGGCGTCTCGGTGGTGCCCGTCCGCGTGAGCGAGGGCGACGATGCCAGTTGCCTCAACCTGAACCGGGCGCAGTCGCCCATCGTTCTCGGGGTCGACCCGTCGGCGCTGGCCGGGCGGAGCGCCTTCACGTTTGCGTCCCAGTTAGAAGGTTTCGACGGCTGGGGTGGGCTTTCTTCGGGGGCGACGCCGATCCCCGCGGTCGCCGATCAGAACACGGTGCTGTGGGCTTTGCACAAGAAACTCGGGGACGCACTAGTCTACGAGGCGCGCGATGGGGAGGCCGTGCCCGTTCGGCTTTCGGCTCTCCTGGCCAACTCGATGCTCCAGGGGAGGGTCATCGTCTCGGAGGAGAATTTCCTGCGCCTCTATCCCGATGCCGGAGGCTACCGGGCGTTCCTCATCGATTGCCCCGCCGGGCGTGCCGAAGCGGTGCGCGAACTCCTGACGAAGCAGATGCGCAACCGTGGGATGGAGGTGGTGCCGGCCGCCGCCCGCCTGGCGGAATTCAATGCCGTGCAGAATACCTACCTGAGTATTTTCACGACGCTGGGGGGCTTGGGTATCCTCTTGGGGACGGTCGGTCTGGCGGTGATCGTCTCTCGAAATGTCATGGAACGTCGGGGCGAACTCGGCCTCATGCAGGCGGTCGGGTTCCGCCGGGCAGCGCTGCGGAAGCTCGTCTTGGGCGAGCACTGGTTCCTCCATGCCGTGGGCGTGCTTGTCGGAACGACGGCGGCAGCGCTGGCGGTCTGGCCCTCGATCAGCGCTCCGGGAGCGGGACTCCCGCTCGGATTGTTGGGCGCGCTGGTCGGTGGCATCCTCGTCGCGGGCGTCGCATTTTGTTGGATCGCCGCCGCTCTGGCCTTGCGGGCACCCTTGATGGACGCTATTCGAAACGAATGAAACCTTCCCTTTTCCTCGCCCTGCTCTCCGCCACCACCCTGGCCACGGCCGCCGATCCGCTGACGTTCGAAGAGGCCTCGCTCGGCGAGGAACCGGAGGGCCTTCTCGTCATCGATGGTGAATGGACGGTCGTAGAGTCGTCCGATGGGGGTCAGGTACTCCAGCTCGCCCCGTTCCCGCTGGTGGAGGGTGGGTTCGTCTTCGGCGAGAATGCTGAGAACGGAGGGCGCGTGGCGGCCAAGGTAAAGGCGGACAAGAAGCGCCGGAGCTATCCGAGGTTCGGCATCGGCCTCCAAGGCCTTTCGGGATACCGCCTGCGGATCGTGCCGTCGGCCGATCAGCTCGAACTCGTCAAGAGTGAAGATGTCGTCAAAACCGAGCCCTTCGCCTGGAAGGCGGGGGAGTGGTGCCATGTCGAACTGACCGTCGCCGGCGGGGAGGCGGGGCCGTGGAAAGTCGAAGGGCGCGTGTGGGCCGAAGGGAGCGACCGGCCCGTCGACCCACAGATCAGCCTTGAGTCCGACGAGAAGCCCGGGAAAGGGAAACCGTCGGTCTGGGGCACCGCCTACGCTGGGCTTCCCATCATGTTCGACGATCTCGAAGCTTCGGGGCCGGATCAGTAGCCGCGGACCGTCTCAGCCCTTGGCGACCACCTTGGGGATTTCTTCACCCTCCTTCAGCGGCTCGACAAGGGAAATCAGTTTGTCACCAGTCTTCGGTTCGATGTCCGAATCGGCGGCGAACACCCGGAGGCGGCCCGACGGTTCGAGAAGGAACATCGGGATGGTGTCCTCTCCGTACTGGATCATGAAGTCGTCAAAGCTGAATTCCTCGGTGAACACGTTCTTCTTGATGACAAAACCTTGGGAAAACCGGGAAACGAGGGCGGGGAAGGTGAGCTCGCTGGAGAACAGCGTCCGGCCCTGGAGATCGTCGGCCACTTTGTCATCCTTCTTGGCGGGGGTCTGCTCCTGCAGCGCGACCTGGTAGACCTCCGAGCTCCCGAAATGCTCCCGGAAATGCAGCGCCGCCAGCGAGTTCACCTCGTCGTTCGGTGTGAAGGCGAGGATGCGCCCAATCCCGGCCATGTCGAGATCGTCGTCAATGTCACCCGAGAGGATCGATCCGTAGTGCGTGGAAATGCCCGCCAGCCGGGCGGCGGCGATGTTCTGGCGGTTGGTGTCGGCTACGATGACGTGGATCTTTTCGACCATGAGCGATTTGGCGATGTCCCGGGCAAGCTGGTGCGCCCCGACGATGAGGATGCCCTGAGGCTTGCTGTTCGAGATGCCGAGGAGCTTGGCCAACGGGGATGCGGTCAGGCCGTAGAATGCCACCGTGCCGACAATGACGATGAACGTCATAGGAACCAGCTGCAGCGCCTCCGCACTGGCAGCACCCCCGCTGTTGAGGGCGATCGCGAAGATCGACGCGACCGATGCGGCGACGATCCCGCGCGGCGCCATGAACCCGACGAAGATCCGCTCTTTCCAGGTTAGGCTGGTACGCAGGGTCGAGCTCAGCACCGACACCGGGCGAATGACGAAGATGAGCAGCGCGAGCAGCCCGAGGGCGGCCGACCACGGAAGATCGGTGAACTGCGACCGGTCGAGGCGCGCGGCCAGCACGATGAACAGGGCGCCGATCAACAGGACGCGGAGGTTTTCTTTGAACTCGATGATGTGCTTGATCTTCGCCCGCTTCTGGTTCGCCAAGATGATGCCCATGAGGGTGACCGTGAAGAGCCCGGACTCGTGTTGGAGGGCGTTCGACGCGGTGAACGCGGACAACACCACCATGATGACGAACGGGTTCTGGAGGTAGTCGGGAATCCAGAACTTGCGGAAGGGGACAAAAATGAGCACCGCCCCGATCGTCCCGAAGAGGACGCCGATCCCCGCCGTTTTCAGGACGCCGGTGACGAAGACCATGACCGGATGCATCGCGCCTCCGGCGTCCGGCAACGCGTGCCCCACCTCGAAGACGAGCAGGGCAAGCAAGGCGCCGATCGGATCGATGACGATCCCCTCCCACTTGAGGACGTTGGCCACCTGTCGCGAAGGCTGGATGTGCCGGAGCATGGGCATGACCACGGTCGGCCCCGTGACCACGAGGATGGCACCAAAGAGGGTGGCGAGCGCCCAGTCCCAGCCGAGAAGGGCGTGCGCCAGCACCGTGGTCAGCCCGAAGGCCACCGCTGCCCCCAACGAGACGAGCCCCCACACCGCGCTCCCGGTTTCCTTGAGTTCGGCGAACTTGAGGTTCAATCCCCCCTCGAAGAGGATCAGTGCCACCGAGAGCGAGACGACCGGCATCAGCATGTCGCCGGCGATGGCATCGGGATCGATAATCCCGAACCACGGTCCGGCCGCGAATCCCGTGAGCAGCAAGATGAGGATCGAGGGGAGCCCGATGCGCCACGCGACCCACTGGGCGGCGATGCCCAAGGCGACGACGAGCGTCAGTTTCTGGAGGATCTCTTCAGTCATGCGATCACGAACCGTTCCGGCACGCCCCGTCTATACGCCGGATCGGTCGCGTGTGCCGCAGAAGATTATGGGCGTCCGCCTACGGTCCACCAACGATATCCCGTGCACCACGGAGCGCTTCCAGCGCGGCTTCCTTTTGGCGATGGGGGGAGGCGAACTTGATCGATTCGATTCTCTCGAGCAGCGGCGCAAACGCTTTGATCCCCGGGAGGGGCGGCGGGTGGGCAGCGCTACGTTGTCGGGAGAGTTCGACGGCGGTCCGATAGAGCGCGGGGACGCCGTGCCGGCGATGGAGATAGATCGCGATGGTTTCGGCAAGGCGCTCGGTGATGGCTTCGGCGGGGAGGTCGGCAGCGTCTTTGGAAAGCTTCTCCAGCGGGGCAACGGCGGCGGAGTCGGGCAGGGGCGGAAGCTTCGGAGGATGGGGGCGCCGGATGTAGAGGACGAGCCAGACGAGGGCTCCGACCAGCATCCCGATGGCGACGAGCACTCCGACGGCGAACCAGAGCAGGGCCCCGTCGTCGGGCGGGAGTGGGGCGGGCATGACGATGTCTCGGATGTCGGGAGGCATCGGTGGCTAGCGGGGGTGTTTGCTCCGTGATTTGAAGAACGTGTGCAGGGCGGGGAGATAGTCCTGCCCCGTGTGCAGCTCGATCTTGTCGATGGATTGGGACTTGAAGAGGCTGTCCAAGTCATCCTGCCACGCGTCGGCCAGCTTGCTGTAAGCGTTGCGAAACGCTCCGCGCGAGGTATTGACGAGCGCCTGCTCGCCGGTCTCGGGGTCTTCGAAAGTGACCCATCCGGCGGCCGGGATGGCGGCCTCGGCAGGATCTTTGATCTGGATGGCGACGAGATCGTGTTTGATGGCGGTGGTGCGCAGCGCGCTCTCGTAGTTCTCGCCGATGAAGTCGGAGATGACAAGGACGAGCGCGCGCCGTGGAGCCGCCTTCACCAGCATGCGTAGCGCTGGCGTGAGATCGGTCCCGCGTTCTTTGGGCTGGACGAACAGTATCTCCCGGATGAGCCGGAGGATGTGACGGGATCCCTTGCGGGGCGGTAGATACAGCTCGACGTCGCCCGCGAAAAGGACGAGCCCCACCTTGTCTTGGTTCGAGATGGCCGAAAATGCGAGGAGCGCCGCGACCTCGGCGGCCAACTCGCGCTTCGACTGGTCGATGGATCCATAGCCGCCGGAGGCCGAGATATCGACGGCAAGAAAAACCGTCAGCTCACGCTCTTCGGCAAACTTCTTGATATACGGCTGGTTGAGCCGCGCGGTGACGTTCCAGTCGATGGAGCGGACCTCGTCGCCCGGCTGGTACTCGCGGAAATCATCGAAATCGATTCCCTGGCCTTTGAACGACGAGTGGTACTCGCCACCGATGGTCTCCCGCACCAGCCCGCGAGTTACCAGTTCGATCTTGCGAACGCGCTTGAGGACTTCGGCGACGGTGGGGGAGGACATCCTTGATTCTGGCGTGGACCCGGGGGCGGTTCGACCTACGGCACCGGGAGCTTGTCGAGGATCTGCGAGATGATGTCCTCGGTAGAGATCCCCTCGGCCTCCGCCTCGTAGGTGAGGAGGATGCGGTGGCGGAGGATGTCTTCGGCGAGGTCTTTGATATCTTGCGGGGTGACGAAGGCGCGGTTGTCGAGGACGGCGTTGGCGCGGGCGGCCAGGGTGAGGTTGATGGTTCCCCGGGGGCTGGCACCACAACGGATGAGATTCTTCAAATCGGGGAGAACCGGACCGGGGTCGCGGGTGGCGCAGATGATATCGACGATGTAATCGCGGATCGTTTCATCGACGTAGACCTCGTTGACGAGCCCGCGGGAGGCGGCGACTTCTTCGGCGTCGATGATCTTGCGCGTCTTGAGTTTCGGCGCGGAGGTGGCCATCCGGTCGAGGATGATGCGCTCCTCGTCGCGGGTGGGGTAATCGACCTTGACCTTGAGGAGGAAGCGGTCGAGCTGTGCCTCCGGGAGGGTGTAGGTCCCCTCCTGGTCGATGGGGTTCTGCGTGGCCAGCACGAGGAACGGGTCGGGCAGGTTGTAGGTCTGGTCACCGATGGTCACCTGGCGCTCCTGCATGGCCTCGAGGAGGGCGCTCTGAACCTTGGCGGGCGAGCGGTTGATCTCGTCGGCGAGAATGAGGTTGGCGAAGATGGGGCCGAGCTTGGGGATGAACTCGTTATCGCCAGGATTGTAGATGAGCGTCCCGGTGAGGTCGGCGGGCAGCAGGTCCGGGGTGAACTGAAAGCGCTGGAACGAGCAGTCGAGGCACCCAGCCAGGGCGTTCACAGTGAGCGTTTTCGCCAGTCCAGGCACCCCCTCGAGAAGGATATGCCCGTTGGTGAGCAGGCCGATGAGCAGGCGGTCGACGAGAACTTCTTGGCCGACGAGGACACGGTGCATCTCGTCGCGCAAATCGGGCACCCATTTGAAGCGCTCGGCAATCTTGTCGGCAAGCCCATCATCGTTGGAAGAGGGGGCGGGGCTGGCGGAACCGGTCGGGGAAGGGCTGTCCATGTCGGGCATCGGGGATTGTAGCGGGGCGACCGCGGAGGGCAAAGATGAAAACACCACCCGCAACCTACCCAGCCAAATGTCACACCTAGGACATATTATGTGGATGGGGCGAGGTGGGGAGGGGTGGAGTGGGTTTAGAGCGAGCTGATGTACTGAACGAGGGACTCGACGTCGGCCTCGGAGAGGATGCCGCGGTAGGAGGGCATCCCGGCGTCCTTCGGATCGAAGCCGGCAACGATCTCCTTGGCGGGATCGAGGATGGCGCGTCGGAGGTAGTCGGTATCGGCAGTGGCGGTGGTGCCATCGAGGAGCGGGCGCCCGCTTCCGAGAAGGCCCTTCCAAGTCGGGCCGGCTTTGCCGTCGGTGGTGCCATCGGTGGAGTGGCAAGCGATGCAGCCGAAGGTGTTGTAGAGACTTGCCCCGCGCTCGGGGGAGACCGTTTCGCTGGTGGCGGTGATCTCGCGGGGCATGGGGTCGGCCGCGAAAAGGGAGGGAAAGTCGGTGGGCGGGAAGCCGGTGGTGGCAGCGTCGAATTTGGGGAGCGAGCGGGGGGTGAAGTAGGCGGCGTTCTCGAGGGAGGCTCCGCTACGTGACGCGATCGCGTAGGTGACTTCGAGCTGATCGGTCGGCCGCATGTTCGCGACGGCTAGAAACACCGAGCGGTGGTCGGTGGAGGCAAGGACGGAGTGGACGAAGAGGGCGTCGCTACCGTCAGTGCCATCGGCTTTGAACTGGCCGGATCCGTAGTTCGCGGAACGTTGGTACGACCAACTGCGGGCGCGGTAGTTGGCGGGATCGATGCCGGCGGCGGCATCGAGTGGCTCGGGGAAGCTGAGGAGGACACCCTCGGCGAAGGTTTGGGCCGCGGATGGCTGGGGGGAGGGGACACGGCCAGGACGGAGGCGGACGAAGCCGGCGACCTCTTCGGCAGCGGTGCCCCAAACTTGGAAGCCGACGAGGTAGACGTGTCCGTCGGAGGGGTTGGTGTCGCCTTTGAGGAGGGGGGTGGAAAACTCGAGGGGCAGGCGGATGGCGGCGGCCTCGGCGGGGTGGCGGGTGTAGTCGGGCAGGATCTGGACGAGCCCCGGACGGAAGTAGTCGATGAAGACTGTGGAGCCCGCGAGCCCGCCCATGCGCGGGTCGTTGAGAAAGACCTGTCCGATGCCCGACTGCGCGATACGGTGGGGGATCCACGTGGCGGGAGCCGTGACGGCGGGCTCGGGGACGCCGAGTGGAGCGGCGGGCTGAAAGCCGAAGTAGTCGCCCGGCTCGATGACGTGGAAGGGCGTTGCCGGAATCCAGTGCCCCTGCTGGTCGCTGGCGGTGAGGTGGCCGGTGGCGGCGTCGAATTCGAGGTAGGCATTGCGGAGGCCGGAGGCCACGGTCTCGACGTCCTCGCCGTCGGCGGAGATCTTCAGGGCGCGACCGCTGTGGGTCGATCGGAAGTCGCTCTGTTGCCCGCCTTTGGTCAGGAAAAAGCCCCCGTCGGGGGCGTTGGCCAGGCTGTGGGCGTAGTCGCGAGTCTCGGCGCTCTGGGAGAAGTTGTTGGCGAAGAGTTCGTAGTAGTCGGTTTCGCCGTCACCGTCGAGGTCGTGGAGCCGGGAGAGGCCGCCGCGGCTAAAGACAAAGATCGCGCCGTCGCGAATGGCGAGGCCTTGGGGTTCGTGGAACCCGCTGGCGATGCGCTGCCAGGTGGCGGTCGGCGTGGTCAAGCCGGTTACGCGGTAGACGTCGCCGTCGTAGGTGAGGAGGGCGGCGGTGCCGTCGGGAAAGAAAGCGATGTAGG
>CAZKYJ010000037.1:11860-14222 GCA_964556355.1 uncultured Verrucomicrobiales bacterium
TCGATAGGGTCGAGTACGAAGGGGGCGTCGTCGGAGGCGGCGCGCTCGATGGTGGTGGTCGGTCTTTCGGGCCAGTGGGGTGGGCGGGCCGACTTTGGGGACGTGAATTCGGAGAAGTCTGGGACAGGCGGAAGTGACGTGGATTCACCGATAACGACGGTGGCGATGGTCGTGCTTTTCGAAGGAGGAAAGGTGACCATGGTGTGCCCGCCGTTTGCCGTATCGATTTCCACGACTGCGTTGGGCTCGCTGACGGATACACCGACGACGTCAGCGGCTACGACAACTGCTAAGGGCTCTTCATGCGCAGCAATGGCAAAGTGTCGAATGAGAGATTGGTTGTCGGTTCCCGCAGCGGCGATTGCCTCGTAGATTTGGGTGCCTCCGATGCTGTAGCAAAGCACGGCCTGATCGCCCATGACGTAGACGCCATTGAACCGTCCCATTTCCGCGGGCAGCGGGCCGCGCCCTACCTCTCGTTCGTCGGCCCCTTTCCCGCGCGGGTCTTCGAAGACCGGGGCGCCGACCGACCAGCCGGGGTAAAGGCCGTTGGCGACGATCGGGGTGCCGATGGGCTTCGGCACCGTCTTCTGCCCCGAGCCCATTTTATTCAGCGGCTTCTGATAGGAGCGGGTAGCGATGGTGTCGGGCGTGAGGTAGCCGCCGTGCCAGGCGACGCTCAGCCGGAGGAGGTCGGTGTCGAAGGCAGCGTAGGTGTCCTCGCCGAGGCGCAGGACGATCGCCCGCGGCGTGAGGTTGTCCGAGGGAAACGGTTCGCCGAGCGCGCGGGCATCGACAGTGGACTCGGCGAAGGGGAAGCCGGGCTCGAGGTATTCGGCGTAGGGCTGTTCGCCGTGGGCAGCGCCGGCCACCGCGAGGGCGAGGGCACTAAGCAGGTTCCGGATCGGGTTCGTCTTCGGTCGGGGGATCGGCATCGGATGGGGAAACGTCGTCGGGCGGGGGATTGTTTCGACGGATTCGCCGGTCCCAGATGTAGCGTTGGAAAAGCACTTTGATCGATGCGGTGAGCGGGACGGCGAGGATGGCTCCGAGGAGGCCACCGAGGAGCGAACTCCAGAAGATGACGGAGAAAATGACGGTGAACGGATGCAGCCCGACGGAGTCGCCGACGATTTTGGGGGCGATGAGAATCCCATCGATGTTATTGACCGCGACGAAAATGATGGTGACCACCATGGGAAGGACCCACCACGGCGCGTCCGGTGCCATGTACCAGCCGTGCTGGGCACCCTGGACGGTGGCAATGATGACCGCGGGGATGTAGCAGGCGAGGATGCCGAGGTAGGGGATGATGCCGAGGATGCCGACGAGCACGCCAACGAGGAGGCCGAACTTGAGTCCAAGGATCGACAGCAGGATCGCGGTGATCAGTCCGTCGATGAGGCTGACGAGCATCTGGCCGCGGAAAAACGCGGCGAGGTAGCCGTTGATCTCGGTGAGGGTATCGACGACCTCCCGCTTGAATTTCGAGGCGCGGAGCGGGAGGTAGTCGCTCCATGTCCCCTTGATCGTGTTGCTCTCCCGGAGGAAGAAGAAGAGGTAGATCGGCACGAGGAAGAAGCCGATGACGAATCCGAAGACGCCAAGGAAGCCGCCGACGCTCTTTTTGACAAATTCCCAAGCGTTTTTGCCGACCACCGGGAGCTGGGCGACCGCCCAGTCACGGACGGCGGACGAGTTGATCGGATTGGCGTATTCGGTCACTTCGCCGTTGGGATTCGGAGGACCAGCGGGCTCGATTGACGCACTCGCGTCGGCCGGGTCGGCAGGGGGGATCTCCTCGGGCAGCCACTTGACGAGCGGGCCAAAGATCTTGTGATCTTTGTAGTCCTCCCGGACTTGGGCGAGGTGCGCGGGCGACAGGTTTTTCTCGATGACGTCGCCGAACTGTTGCGTCATGTTCGGGAAACTCTGGATGAGCTTGCCCGCCTGGGTGCTCACCGGGATAGCGATGCAGGTGGCGAGGATCCCGGTGCCGACGATAAAGGCGACAAAGACCGCGGTCGAGGCGCGCTTCTCGTCAATCTTCGTCCGTTCGGCCAGTTTCCTCGTGAGGGGATTAAGGAGGTAGGCGAGCACCGCCGCCACGGCGAGAGGAACGAGCAGCGGTTGGAGGTAGGCGATGAGCCAGGTGACAAGCCAGATAGACCCCACGCTGAGTGATCCGATCACGGTCAGGGCGAGTGCCGTCACCGCGTACCAAATCCATTTCAGCTGAAACCGGGTCGGAAAGCTCGAGTTCACGGCGCCTACCTTGGCGGAAGCTTGATTCGAAGGGAATTATTTTTTGCGGACATCTTTGCAACCGATCCCCGGCCTCCGTGAACAAGTCGCTGCGGAG
>CAZKYJ010000038.1:0-5767 GCA_964556355.1 uncultured Verrucomicrobiales bacterium
GGTAGCGCGCCCGGGGCACAACGGTCTCGCCGTCGAGCGAGTGCGTCGAAGCCGGGTGGTTCATGGCGATGGAGAGCCGGTCCGGCCTGAGCGGGAAGACGGTGTGATAGCGGAGATGCGGTGCGCGATCCATGGCGTCGCGAACCGCTTCCGGGAGCGAGGCGGGCGGCTGGTCACCTAGCTTCACCCCGCCGGCACCGGCGCCGGTCGCGGTGGCGAAGACCGAGATCCGGCTGGCGGTGCTGCCCAGGAGCCATCGCCCGCCGTCCACGAAGGTCGGGGGTTCGGCACCGGCGTGCCTCTCGGCACTGCCCTCTCGCCCGAGGGCGATCTCCTCGACCGAGCGCGCGGCGGGATCGAGCGCGAAGAGTTTGAGCGTCCAGTGGTTGAAATGCCCGGCGGTGGCGAGGTGGCGACCGTCCGCCGAGAAGCGCGAGCAGCGGACGAGCGGGGATTTGTCGGGCGGATAGGTGTGGTCGAGCACGGTCGGCCAGAGCGCGCCCGCCGTTGTGTCGTAGATCCGCCCGTTCTTGGCGCCGATGAAGAGCAGGCCGCCATCGTCGCTCCAGCCGAGGTGGCTGATCGGCCCTCCGGCGTCGGGCACGTCGAATTGCGCGAGGGCTTTCCCGCCGGGCAGCCGGCGGATGGCCACCGAGCTGTCGCCCGATGCGGTGGCGATGCGGTCGGACGAGGGGTCGAACCCGATGGCGCTGGAGCTCCCATCCTCGGTATCCGGGTTTTGCAAGACGGTGGAGCGGTCGATATCGACGGCCCACAGTTTGGTGTAGCCGTTCAGGTGGATGGTGGCGAAGGGCATCGACGGGTGGACATCGACGAGCGCCCACCCGGTCCCCGGCATTTCCACCACGCGCAAGGGCACGGGCGCAAGGTCACCGAAGGTTCTCGCGCGCATGAGGTTGGCGCGCTCGCGGGCGGGGTCGCCGGCGCTGAGGGCGGCGGCCTCCTCGAACCAGAGCTGGGCGCGGGCGAACTCCTGGGCCTCGCCCTCGAGCAGGCCCAGGCTGACGTAGGAGTCGGCCAAGACGTGCCGCGTCTCGCGCAGCGCCGCTTTCTCGTCGGCCTCCGCGCGCGTCGCCCGCACGGCCTGCAGGGCGGCCGCGGTGCCCCCCGCGATGATGGCCACGAGGGAGACGGCGGCAGCGGCCACGGGCACCCGGTGTTTGCGCACGAACTTTTTCGCCCGGTAGCGCAGCGTGGGGGCGGCTGCCGAGACTGGCTCGTCGTCGAGGTGCCGCCGGATGTCGTCGGCCAGCGCGCCGACGCTGGCGTAGCGCCGCCCCCGTTCTTTGGCCAGCGCCTGCATGACGATCCAGTCGAGGTCCCCCCGCAGCCGGCTCGGCAGATCCGGCCGGCCGGGGGCGGCCCCCGATCCTCCGGCGCGCGTCGCGCGGGTGCTCGGCTTGGGTGGTTCCTCCTCGCGGATGATGCGGAGGACCTCGTCGATCCCCGCGCGGAGCAGTGCCTGGCTGTCGAAGGGCGGGGCACCGGCGAGCATCTCGTAGAGCAGCGCACCGAGCGAGTAGACGTCCGCGCGGGTATCCACATCCACCTCCCCGGCCGCCTGCTCGGGGCTCATGTAGCCCGGCGTGCCCAGCACCGTGCCGCCGAGTGTCAGCAGGCTTTGCTCGTCCGCCCCGCCGTCGGAGGTCGCTTTCGCCACGCCGAAGTCGATGACTTTGACCCCGCCCTCCCCGCCGCCCGAGACGAGGACGTTGCCCGGTTTCAGATCCCGGTGGATGACACCTTTCTGGTGGGCGTGTTCCACCGCGCGACAGATGGCGAGAAACAAGTCCAACCGGTCAGCCAACGCGAGCTTCCGGGAGCTGCAGAACGCGGTGACCGGCACCCCCGCCACCAGCTCCATGGCGAGGAACGGGCGCCCGCTCCCTGTGGCCCCGGCGTCGAAAATTTTGGCGATGTTAGGGTGGTCGAGGACAGCGAGCACCTGCCGCTCGGCCTCGAAGCGCGCGACGAACTCCCGGGTGTCCATGCCGAGCTTGATGAGCTTCAGCGCCACCTCGCGCCGCACCGGCTCATCTTGCCTGGCCTGCCACACCGTGCCCATGCCGCCCTCGCCGAGCTTGGCGATCAGGGTGTAGCGCCCGATCCGCGCGCCGGGGCGCTCGTGGTCCGGTGGCGAGGCGCCGCCGTCGCCCGCCCGCTTCGCGAGCCCGCCCATCATGCAGCGCGGGCACATCCGCCCGAAGCCCGGCAGGCCGGATTTGGGATAGGGTGTGCCGCAGGTAGGGCAGCTATCGGCGTCGGTGCTCACTGCTTGATTCCCGATCTCCTACCGCGCCAAGATCTGGCAGAGGTGGACGATCTCCTCTCTTGCGTCCGCCTCGTCGGCGCAGGTGTCGCGCACGGCATCCTCGACATATTCCTTGAACCGGCGGCGGAGCTTGAAGACGGCGGAGCGCAGCGCCTCGGGGGAGATGCCGAGGCGGTCGGAGATCTCCGCCCCCGCCCCGTAGGTGCCGTCGCCTTCGAGGCAGCCCTTGATGGCCTCGTAGACGTCCCGCTTGCCGGATTTCTCGTAGTGGACCTCGAGCCGCTCGCCCACGCCGCCGAGCAACGACAGCGCCCAGGCCCGGTCGAAGAGCGCGTCGTGCGGGGTGCCATTGGCTTCGCCGTGGTCCACGAGGTGGCTCTCGGCCCAGTCGAGATCGATGGAGACCGGCTTTTGGCCACCGCCGCGTTTCTGGGCGCTCTCGTGGCGAGACCGACTGGCGAGGAAGTTTTTGATCGCGCGCAATAGGTAGGATCGCAGCCGGCCACGTCCCTCGGCCACCGCGTCGAACGACCCGTTGCTCAGGAACTTTTCGAAGAATGCCTGGGTGCTGTCCTCGGCGTCGTGGGGGGAGAGCCCCCAGTAGCGCGCGTAACAGTAGATCGGATGCCAATAGGCCCGACACAAGGAATCGAGCGCCCGCCGCGCCGCCGCCCCGTCGCCCTCCTGGGCGCGCAGCACCAGTGACCAGCGGGTCAGCGGGAAGCGGGAGCCGGTCTCTCCATCGGCGGCGTCATTGGTCATCGGCCCGGCAGCTTACCCGTGATCGGTCGAGGGGTGAAGGCAAAAACCGTCGGCTACGCCATCACCGCGCCCACCTCGCCGGTGCTGTCGGCGAAGCGCCGCCGTCCTCGATCTCCAGGAGGTTGACCTTCCCTTTCACCTTGCCGTCCTGGCCGTGGCACTGGATACAGTGCGATTGGAACACGGGCACCACGACTTCGCCACCGTCGCCGGCCACCAGCGGGACGGTCGCGAGGGCAACCGTGCAGAGAAAAATCAGTCGAAGCATGGGAGGGAAGCAGGCACCAACCCTACGACCGGGGTACGGGCACCTTTCAGCACAGTCACCCGGCTAGCCCCAGGCGTCGCGCCACTGCTCCGGATGCCACCTGCCCTCGTCCCGCTCGATAATATCGAAGTCCGTGAGCAACGATCCGTCATCCTGAAATCCGTACTCGCGCACCGTCGATGGAATGAACGCGTCGGTCTCGTCGTCCCGCCAGCCCCGCTTGCTCATGAAACTGTTGAAGATCAAGATGTCCTCCTCGCTGAGCCGACGCCCGGTCGCGTAGCACCAATCGAGCACCTCCGCGTCCGGCTTTCCCGAGAGCACCTCGCGCCGAACATCTTCGTAATCGACCCCCAAGTAGCGGCAGGTCCGCCCGTCGAACCCGCTTCCGAGCAGCTCCCAATAGTCCTCGGGCAGCACCCCACCGGCACGCAGCCGGATCTTGGCGCACATCCGGGGGAAATAGAACAGACCGCCGGTCTTGGCGTAGCAGCTCGGAAGATTCGGAACCTGCATCGTGATCGTCCAGATCAATGCGGGCGCCCGGCCCGTGCCGCGCGCAGGAGCTTGGCGATGTCCCGATCTTTCATCTCGGGGTTCAACAGTGCCTCAAAGATCGCCTTGCGCTCGTGCATCTCGCTGAGCACGACCCTCCGCCCGCGCGTGGCCGGATCGATGATCCTCGCGCCCGAACCCTCGGTACGGTCCTCGAGGAAGAGCGAGAGCTCCGATTCCTGGCCCGCGTGCCTCGGTTTCACATGGCAGAAATCCGTCGCCGTATCGCCCGCGTGGCAGCCGGTGCAGGTGTTGACGGAAAACGCGTAGCGCGCCTCGTCGTCCCGCAACCGCCGGGAGTCCCAATGAAACTGCGGGTCATCGCCGACGACCTGCGCGTGGCCGCCCGTAACTTTCACGTCGGCCCGGTTCTCCCCTTTCAGCGATACCGGGAAGAGGGTCGATCCTTCCCGCAGGGAATCCGCGTTGTCCCGCACCCATTCGCCCAACGCTTTGTACTCCCGCGTCTCCGAATCATAGAAAACGGGAGCGGGCGATCCGGCCAAGGGGGCGAGTACCGGGTGGCGGTCCGCCGGGTGCAGCTTGTACTCGCGAAACTCGCGCGGGGCTGCCAGCGCCCGCTCGTTCGTCCGGATCTGCGCGATTCTCGGGTAGCCCTCCGCGCGCTCCCGGTCCGTGCAGCGGGTCGTCATCGCCGCGAGGCTGCAAAGGTAGCCGTCATCAAAACTCGCGAACTCGCCGAGCGCGTGCCAGCCCCTCGCGATCTCGCGGAACTCGGCCAGCGTTTCCTCCGGGCTGACCCGCCGCCCGCTCGAACTCCCGCGCACGAAGGAGGGTGCCGCGCCGCTGGGGGTAGTAAACCCTTGACCCTGCTGTTGGTACTCAAAGATCACCGTGAAATCCCCATCCAGCGGCGCGCCGCTCTCGTCGAGCGCTGCGAAAAGGAACCGCACTTCGCTACCTGCCCCCGTCCCCGAATAGTAGGCCGAGAAGGTTCCGAACGGGCTGAACGTGACGTCGGTCGTGCCGAACATCTCGTTCTCCACCTCGGCGACGGTCGCCCCAAGATCAATCCGGTTGACGATGGCCAGCAGCCGGAAGGGCGCGTTGGCCAGATCCGGCTCCCAGACCACATCCGGACCACCGGCAAACCCGTCACGCTTCTGCCACGGCTCAATGAGCCGCTGGCGGATGGCCGGGCGCGCCGGGGTCGTGTGGCCGTTGACCTCCTGGTTTTTCTCCCACGTGGCGAACCAGCCTTCCAGAAACTCGCCCACCGGCACGTCATCGGCCAGCTCTTCCACCAGGTGCCCGAAGGAAAACGGCCCCGGATATTCGGCCAGCGGGGACTCGACCACCGCGAGATCGGTGATGAGCATCTCCTTCCCGACATCGATCTCGTGCGTCTGGAAAGTCTCCCTCGCCCCGGCACTCCCCAGCGAAATCCATGCGCCGGCCAAACCGGCCACGAGCACTGGAATATGCGTCATGTTGGAAAGCCTACCACAACTCGACGAGAACCGTCGAGCGAAATATGTGCTATGGGTAGCGCACCGATGAACGCCGAATACGAGCAAGAAAAAGCCGCCGCCGAAAAATTAGCCGGGGCGCGCGAGAAGATCCTCTCCGAACTGAACAAGGCCATCGTCGGCCAGGCCGAAGTGGTCGACGAGCTCCTCATCGCCTTGCTCTCCGGGGGGCACTGCCTCATCACCGGCGCCCCGGGGCTCGCGAAAACCCTGCTGGTCAACTCGCTGGCCAAGGTCTTCGAACTCAGCTTCCGCCGCATCCAGTTCACCCCCGACCTCATGCCCGCGGACATCGTCGGCACCGAGATCCTTGAGGACGCAGCCGCCGGCGGACGCTCGATGCGTTGCGCCACAGGGCCGATCTTCGCCAACATGATCCTGGCCGACGAGATCAACCGC
>CAZKYJ010000038.1:5777-10727 GCA_964556355.1 uncultured Verrucomicrobiales bacterium
CTCGAAGCCATGCAGGAACACCAGGTCACCGCGGCGGGCCAGACCATGGCACTGCCCGAGCCGTTCTTCGTCCTGGCAACCCAGAACCCCATCGAGATGGAGGGCACTTACCCGCTCCCCGAAGCGCAGCTCGACCGCTTCATGTTCAACGTGGTCATCAACTACCTGCCGCAGGACGACGAGGTCGAGGTCGTCAAGCGCACCACCGCCGGGGAGGGCGAAAAAATTGGAGCCCTCTTTTCCGGGGACGACCTCCTCGAGTGCCACGCCGTCGTCCGCAAAGTTCCCGTGGCCGACACCCTCGTCCGCTACGCCGTCCGCCTGGCCTCCGCCTCCCGCCCCGGCGAGCCCGGCAGCCCGGATTTCGCCCGAGACTACATCGCTTGGGGCGCCGGCCTCCGCGCCGCGCAAAACCTCATCTTGGGCGCCAAGACGCGGGCCCTCCTGGAGGGGCGCTCCCACGTCGACGCCTCCGACATCCGCACGCTCGCCAAGCCCGTCCTCCGCCACCGCATCCTCCCCAACTACCGCGCCGAGGCCGAGTCCATCACCACCGAGCAGCTCATCGACCGGTTGCTGGAAGTCGTGAAAGAAAGTTAGCCGCCATGCTAGACACCGAAGCCCTCGCCAAGATCCGCCCGCTCGAACTGCGCGCCAAGGTCGTCGTCGATGGCTTCTGGTCGGGCATCCACCGCTCGCCGCTGCACGGGTTCTCGGTCGAGTTCTCCGAATACCGCGCCTACGCGCCCGGCGACGACCCACGCCACATCGACTGGCGCGCCTTCGCGCGGACGGACAAGCACTACATCAAGAAGTACGAGGACGAGACCAACCTCCGCTGCCAGCTCCTCATCGACCATTCGAAGTCCATGGCCTACGCCGCCCCCGGCAGCGCCATGAGCAAGGGCGAGTACGCCGCGACGGTAGCCGCCACCCTCGCCTACTTTCTGCGCGGGCAAGGCGACGCCGTCGGCCTCACCACCTTCAGCACCGACATCGAGGAGTATCTCCCGCCCAAGAGCACCCCCGGCCACCTGCGGCGGATCATGCACCTGTTAGAGAAAGCGCCCGCCGGCACCGAGACCAGCTTCGGCGAACCCCTGCGTCGCGCCGCCGAACTCGGGCGGAAGCGCGGGCTCTTCGTCCTCATATCTGACCTCCTCAGTCCCCTCGACGAACTGGAGGCGCGCCTCAGCTATCTCAAGGCCCGCCGCCACGAGGTCGCCCTCGTCCAAATCCTCGACCCCCGCGAGATCGACTTCGATTTTCCGGGCTCGACGCGGTTCGAAGACCTCGAGAGCGGGCGCCACGTTTTTGTCGATCCGAAAAGCTCCCGCGCCCGCTACCTCGAAAAGTCCACCGCCCACCGCGATGCCCTCCGCGCCCTCTGTGGCGCGCGCGGGATCGCCTACCAGCTCGCCCCCACCGACCAGCCCCCGGAGATCACCCTGCGGCAGTTCCTCGGAGACAGGGACGCACGGGCGGCCTCATGAAACCAAGGCCCATTTCGTGTCTTTAGCGTTCTTCGTGGCTCCCCCCGAAATGAAACTCCCCGCCCTCGCTCTCCTCGCGGCTCTCGGCCTAGCGTCTGCCGCAGCCTCAGCACCGAAGCCCAATATCCTCCTCATCATGGCCGACGACCTCGGCTTTTCCGACCTCGGCTGCTACGGCGGCGAGATCGCGACGCCGAACCTCGATGCGCTCGCCGCCAACGGGCTGCGCTTCACGCAGTTCTACAACACCGCGCGCTGCTGGCCGACGCGGGGCGCCCTGCTGACCGGCTACTACGCCCAGCAGATCCGGCGCGACACGTTGCCGGGCATCCCGTCGGGCGGTCGGGGGAAGCGCCCAGCCTGGGCACCCTTGCTGCCCCGGCTTCTCGCGCCGGTCGGCTACCGATCCTATCACACCGGCAAATGGTACATCGAAGGCATGCCCCTCGCGGAGGGATTCGACCGTTCCTACTATCTCAAAGACCAAGGCCGGTTCTTCAACCCGACCAAACACTGGCTCGATGACCAACCGCTCCCCCCGGTCGAGAAAGACACTGGATTCTACGCCACCACCGCCCTGGCCGACCATGCCATCGAGATACTCGCAGAACACGCATCCGAACATGGCGACTCCCCGTTTTTCCACTATCTCGCCTTCGCGGCACCCCACTTCCCGCTCCACGCGTTGCCGGACGATATCGCCCGCTACGCCGATACCTACACCGCGGGGTGGGACGCCGTACGGGCGCAGCGCTGGAAGCAGATCCACGAGATGGGCTTCCTCGGCGAGTCTACGAAACTCTCCGCTCCCGAGCGCCAGCTCGGGCCACCCTACGATTTTCCCGAGGCCTTCGAGATACTCGGTGCGGGCGAGGTGAAACGCCCCGCCCCCTGGCAGGATCTCACGGGAGCGCAGAAGAGGTTTCAAGCGACTAAGATGGCCATCCACGCCGCGATGATCCATCGGATGGACATCGAGATCGGTCGGGTTTTCGACCAGATCAAGGCGATGGGTCAATGGGACAACACGCTGGTGGTTTTTCTCTCCGACAATGGCGCGAGTGCCGAAATCATGGTGCGCGACGACGGCCACGACCCCGCCGCCGCGCCCGGATCGGCCGGAACCTATCTCTGCCTCGGCCCCGGCTGGTCGACCGCGAGCAACACGCCGTTCCGCCGCCACAAGACATGGACGCACGAGGGTGGGATCTCGACCCCGCTGATCGTCTCGTGGCCGGACGGAATTTCGACACGGGGCCAATTTCGGAACACGCCAGGTCACGTCATTGATATGGTACCCACCATTCTCGAACTCGCGGGATCCGTCGCGCGCCCTGATGCGCCGCCGGCGCCGGGCGTGAGTTTGGTTCCCGCATTCGCCGAAGACGCGGCCATCGAGCGTGATTCCCTCTGGTGGTTTCACGACGGCCACCGCGCCATCCGCCAGGGCAGCTGGAAAGCGGTCGCGGCCAAAGGCGAGCCTTGGGAACTCTACCAGCTCGCCCTTGATCGCGACGAGTCCGACAACCTCGCAAAGTCACAGCCGGAGATGCTGGCGAAGCTCGTTGCCGCATGGGAGCGCCAGCTCGAGGAGATGAAAGTGCTGGCTTCCGCCGACCTGTAGACCACACCGGCGACAGCGCGCCACTTCCCGGCGGCGTCTCCGGGAGGATGGTGGGAAGCCGTGCCGGCTTCCGCGCGGCGGATGCCCCCAACGTCACGCACCGCTCTCCATCACGGGGGACGACGAACCATTTTTGGGATTTTCTCTGCCGGACGGCGGCCGTTACAATCTCTCCACGATTTTCCGACTCCCCTAGATACCGGGAGCCCGAAGTGTCATGCTCTCACCATCCGCTATGAGAACGCCCGACTGGACTCCCATTGAAACCTTCCCCCTCGACGACCCCAGCTCGGGGCTCACATTCACCGACCGCCTCGCCCGCGAGAACGGGTGGAGCGCCGGATTCACGCGCCGCGTCGTCGCCGAGTACCGGCGGTTCGTCTATCTCTGCGCGAAGTCAGGTCACCCCGTGACCCCCTCGGACGCCGTCGATCAGGCGTGGCACCTGCACCTCTGCTACACGGATAGCTACTGGAACGAGCTCTGCGGCAAGGTTCTCGGTTTCCCCCTGCACCACGGCCCGACGAAAGGCGGGCGATCCGAACGGGCGAAGTACCACGATTGGTACGGGCGAACCCTGGAGTCCTACGAGCGATGTTTCGGCGAAGCGGCGCCGGCCGACATCTGGCCATCGGCCAGGGTGCGCTTCGGGGCGCAGGATTTCCGTCGCGTCGATTCCGCGTCCCATTTTATCCTGCCCAAACGGACGGTGAAACGGGCGGCGGCCGGGGGTGGCGCCGCCCTGGCCCTCGCGGGCTGCGCGTCTGGTTTCGACGGCGATGCCTCCCCCTTCATCCTCTTCTTTCTCGGCTTCGTTTGCTTGGCGGTTCTCATCTCGCTCGTCAAAAAGGGAGGCGGGGGATCGGGCGGGAGCAATTCGGGAGGCACCGGCTGCGGGGGCGGCGGGGGCGGGTGTGGTCACGACTCGGGTTGCGGGAGCGGCTGCGGGGGAGGCGGCTGTGGCGGCGGCTGCGGGAGCTGAAGTGCCGCTTCCTACTCACGCCCCACCGCCCAGAGCGAGCGGCGACCTTTGAGATAGATCCATCCACCAGCAACCGCGGCGGCGGCATCGGACGGGTCCCCGAGGTCGGACTCGGCCAGGATTTGCAACTCGTCGCCCGCCCCGATGACGACGGTCTTCCCGGCGGAGGCGAAATAGATGCGCCCGTCCGATGTCACGAACGGACTGACCGAGGGGTTCGCGCCGTCCAGGCGCTCGCGGAACAACTCCTCGCCGGTCGCGATGTCGTAGCAGCGAACGATGTTGGGCGAGTTGATCCGGTAGACGCGATCCTCGAAAGCCACGGGCGACGAGAGCCCTTCCGAGGCCGGGCCGAGCGTCCACTTCACATGGGTCTCGGTGACATCGCCCCTCCCGGAGGGATCGACCACCGCGCCGGGGTGGCCGCCGCGCCCGCCGATGGCGAAGACGAGGCCGTCGGCCACCACGGGAGAGGACACTGGCCAGATCGACCGGTCCCAATCGGCCCACCAGACGATCTCACCATTCTCTGGATCGATCCCCTGGAGGCTATCGGTTGCCATCACGAGGAGCTGGGCCTTTTCGCCCACGGTCGCGAGCACTGGGGTGACATGCCCGAAGTCGGTCTCCGGACGCGCGGTCTCCCAGCGGACATCGCCCGTCGCCCCATCGAGACCGACGATGG
This sequence comes from uncultured Verrucomicrobiales bacterium, assembly GCA_964556355.1. GTDB lineage: Bacteria > Verrucomicrobiota > Verrucomicrobiia > Verrucomicrobiales > DEV007 > CAZKYJ01. The sequence goes on from CAZKYJ010000038.1 coordinate 10,562, forward strand.
AGGCGTGGGGTTTTTTCCGGTCGAGAAGGAGGATGACGGTATCCCGATAGACCACCGGGCTGGCGGAAAGGGCCACATCGAACTGGTCGTGTTTCGGGACGGTGTAAGACCAGAGGAGCGTCCCATCGGTGTCCAGATCTTCGGTGCCGACCCCGGCTCCATGGCC
>CAZKYJ010000038.1:10737-14200 GCA_964556355.1 uncultured Verrucomicrobiales bacterium
ATCGGTGTCGAGCGCGTGCAGCACGGCGGAACCGAAAAACGCGAAAACCCGCCCGTCCGCCACCGCGGGGGTCGGTGCCGCGTAGCCACCACGCAGGTCGGTCAATGTCCACGGGCCTGGCGGCACCGATGTGTCCCAGCGCCGCTCGCCCGTGGTGGCATCGTAGCAAGCCACATGGTGCTCAGGTTGCTGCGCCGCGTGATCGACCCCGGCCGGCCAATGGGCGGTCGTGACGAAGACGCCGCCGTCCGCGACGACCGGGCTCGACTGGTTGTGGTCGGCCTCTCCGCCGTGCAGCGCGGGCGGGAGCGGTGCTTCCCAGAGGACGTTGGTCTTCTCGGCACCGCCCCACTCCAGCGGGAGGTCGCGCTCCGAAGCCAGCCCCATCCCGGTGGAGCCACGGTAACCCGGCCAGTCGGCGGCGAGCGGGAGCGGGGAGAGAAGAACGAGACACGGTAGGGCGCGCGCGAGCCAATTCATCGAGACAAAACGTTCGGCCATCGCCCACTCTCAGCAAAGAATTGCGGAAGTTTTGCGCTTCCACCACCGGAGAGCCGCCCCAGCCGCCGAGCGCCGTCGAGCCGATCTCTCTCCTCTCGCGCGCTACCGCCCCTGCAGGAAGCTGCCGAAGTCGGAGATCTTCTCCCCGACTTTCTCCGCGGCCTTGCGGGTGCCGTTCTTGATCCCCTCGATGGCGCGCTCTGCGGCGTCCTCGACGCGGTCGTCGGTGCCACCCGCGTTGTCACGGTCTTCTTCCAAAGTTTCGCCCGTGGCGGGGATCATCGCCCCGAGGCGGTCGTAGGCTTCCTTCACCCGCGCCGCCGGAACCGGGACGGTCTCGCTCGCGGCGATCTCTACGGCGACCTGATCGGCCAGGGCAAGCGTTTCGCGGCCGGCGGGGCTGGGCGCACGCCCTCCCCACTCGATGCTGCGGCGGAGGTGGAACGAGGCGGCGGCAAGCTTGTCCGAAGCGGTGAGGATCCGGCGCTCGGCCCAGCCCCCCTTGGAGGACAGGAACGTGTCCTCGGCCAGCGCATGGTGGGTGGCGGCGAAGGCCCGGTCGAACCGGGTGGGATCGTCGACCTCCTGCGACGCGACATCGAAGGCGAGGACGCGGAGGGTGGCGACGGCGTCGGCCAGCTCGTCGTCGGTGGGGTCTCCCGATCCCTCGGCCAGGGCGGCAGCGCTGAACAGGGTGCCGCCGGAATCGGCGAACCGGCCAGCCGTGAAGCTGTTCTGCGCCAGGAGGAACGTCCGGTCGAGCTGCTGCTCGGAGCGGAGGGGCGCCGGCGGGGTCGGTCGGGTCGCCGGGCCGGCTCCCGGCGTACCGAACGGGCCGGTCGGCGGGATCGGGTTGGTGGGAACGGTCGGCGGTGCGGGGTTCGGGATGGGCGTGACCTCCGGCAGGTCGTTGTCCTGTGCCGAGAGAGATGCGGGGAAGGTGACGGCAGCGAGCGCGCCGAGGAGGAGAGGGGAAGCTTTCATTGTGGTGGATTCCGGTAGTACGATCTATCCACACTACGGCACCGCGCCCCGCGAAACGACAACTTATTTCGTCCCGCTTTCCAGCCCGACGAACCGGTGAGCCAGCGAGCCATCGCCGCCGACGTTCCAGAGGCGAAACCCCATCGGGCGGCCATCGAAGTTTTTGCTCGTCGTCTCTCCATTGAGCATCGCGATCCCTCGGTAGCTATTTTCGACCAGCTTGTGGGTGTGCCCGGCCAAGATGGCCACCACCCCGTTCTCCTCACACAAGGAGAGAATCTCCTCCCGCTTTCCCGGGGCGATGTTGTAGTAGTTCTCGGGCTCGTCGGGCGCTTCGACGAAAAGCGGGTAGTGGACGACGACGATGACCGGCGACCCCTTCCCCTTGGCCGTCGCGAGCGTCCCCCGGAACCAGGTGTCGTGCCGCCCGGACTCACCGGCGATGGGGGCTTTCCACAGCTGGGTGTTGGCGACGGCGACGGTGTAGCCCTTGTGCTCGACGGCGTAGTAGTCCTTGCCGATTTTCTCCCGGTAGCGCTCGAGTGACTCGGCCGTCGGTTCGTTCTCGACATCGTGGTTCCCCGCAGCGCAGTAGCATGGCATGACAAACCCGTCACGGATCGCGTTGAAGTCGGCGAAAGACCGATCGTCCGCCTTGTCCACCAGATCGCCACAGATGACCACGAAGTCCGGGGCCATCGCATTGATCTGTTCGACGGCTTGCCTGAACGTCACCACGTCGTGCTCGTAGCCGCCCATGCCGAGCTGGGTGTCGCACATCTGCACGAACGAGAAAGCCTCCTGGAGACGGCCGGAGGATGCATCCCCCCGCCACAGCGGGGCGACGATGAGCGATGCCATTGCGACGAGGGCGGCGACCTGAGGGATCCGGGCAGGCGTTCTGCGTTTCATCGGTGGCACCGTAGCACATCCCTAGTTCCAACCGAGGACGACGCCCACATGACCGTAGGACGAACTCCCGTCGAGCGCCCAGCCATAGTCGAAGCGGAGATCGACGTTGCGGCCCAGCCGGTAGCGGAGGCCGAGGCCGGCCGAGGCGAGATCGCGGGACGAACCATCGCTGTTCGCCCTGATGGTGCCCCAGTCGGTGAAGCCGAGAAACTGGAGGCCGTCGTCGGGCAAGACCGCGAGCACGGGAGAGCGGAGTTCGGCGGTCAGCCAGGCGGCCGAATCACCGAGGGCATCCCGCTCCGGGTAGCCGCGGACGGTGTCGTAGCCACCGAGGGTGGCGAGCTCGGATGGCAGGAGGGTATCGCCCGTCCACTGGCCGCTGGCGCGGAGCGTCAGCGTCATTCCGGCCGGCAGCTTCTGGACACGCCCGAGCGAAGCCCGGCCGATGAGATAGTCGCTGGTCGCACCATCTCGGATGCTCGCGAAATCGTCGTCCGATCCGTCTCCGGGCGCCCAGGTGAGGCTCCCGGAGAAGTCCCAGCCCCCGCCGCCGTCCGTGTGGCGGGCGAGGTAGTCCGCGCGAATCTGCACGGTCTCGGTTCCGGTGTCCGCGAGTGACTCGGCGCCGTCGAGCGCGCTGATGGTATACTCCGATGACTCGAAGCCGAGGCCGAGACCGCACGAGTGATGGATTCCCCAGATTGCTGGCAGCGGCAGCCGGTAGGTCGCCCGTGCCAACCAGGAGGTCGTCTCGGTCCGGGCGTCGACCCCCTGCACGGTGAACGGGATATCGACATCACCGAGCGCAGCCTCCAAGACGAGATCGTGCCCCCACGAAAATGGGACGCGATACACGCCAGCGTGACCGGAGAAGACGTCCGGCGATTCGCCGGTGGTAAACTGGTAGCTCAGCTGGTGGTCGAGACCGAGTACGTTTCCCCACTGGAAGCCGGCGAAATAGCGGTCGGTGCCCGCGATTTCCGCACCCGAGTTCTCGTAGCCCGCAAAGAGTCGCAGGGGAAACCGGTCGGAGACCCGGAAGACGAGATCGGCCTCGCCGGGGGCC
>CAZKYJ010000039.1:0-10444 GCA_964556355.1 uncultured Verrucomicrobiales bacterium
CGCGCAGGCGCTGGCCCGGGATATCGAACCGGTCCAGGTAGCCGGCCCGGCCAAGGGAGGCGAGGGCGGAGCTCACCGCCATGCTGTTCTTCAGCGCCATCTCGTCGGCGATGACCTTGATCGTCTTGAGGACTTCTCCGGACGGGTCGGCGCTGGCCTGGAGGTAGCGGTAGATGTCGAGGATGAGCCTGTAGCCGGGGTTGGCGCCGTCGATGAAAAACTCCTGCGTGCGGGTGTCGGCGTAGTTGAAAAGGAGCTCGCAGACGGCCGGCTCGCCGTCGCGCCCGGCACGCCCGGCCTCTTGGTAGTAGGCCTCGATGCTGCCGGGCACGTCGTAGTGGACCACAAACCGAACATCCGGGCGATCGATCCCCATCCCGAACGCGTTGGTCGCCACCACGACGTCCCGCTTCTTCCGGATGAAAAGGTTCTGCGCCTCCTCGCGCGCGGCGTCCTCCATCCCGCCATGGTAGGCGATGAACGACTGCCCCATCGCCTGCAGCTGCGAGGCCACCTCCTCGACGTTCTTCCGGGTGGCGCAGTAGACGATCCCCGTGCGATGCTCGCGGATGATGGAGCGGATACGCTCCTCCTTCGCCCGCTTGGAGTCGGCGTGGGTGATGCTCAGGCTCAGGTTCGGGCGCTCGAAACCACTGAGGCCGACGTAGGGGTCACGGAGCCCCAAAGTTTGCAGGATATCGTCGCGCACCACCGGGGTCGCCGTGGCGGTGAAGGCGGCGGTCTGCGGGCGGCCGAGCGCTTCGACCGCCTGGCCCAGCCGGAGGTAGTCGGGCCGGAAGTCGTGCCCCCACTGCGAGAGGCAGTGCGCCTCATCGACCGCGAAAAGCCCGATCTCGACGGCTTGGAGTGCCGCCATGAACGTGCTGCTGCGAAACCGCTCGGGGGCGATGTAGACGAGCTTGAACTCGCCCCGGCGCATGGCATCGATGCGCTCCCGCTGCTCGCCGTGGCCGATCGTGCTGTTGATCATGGTGGCGGCGATCCCCTTGCCGCAAAGCGCGTCCACCTGGTCTTTCATCAGGGCGATGAGCGGGCTGACCACGATGGTGACGCCGTCCATGACGAGCGCCGGGAGCTGGTAGCATAGGCTCTTCCCCCCCCCGGTCGGCATGATGACGAGCGCGTCTTTCCCCGCCAACAACGCGGAGACCACGCGCTCCTGCCCCGGGAGGAACTCGCGGAAGCCGAAATGTTTCTCCAGCGCCGCCACGGCGTCGTGGGTGGTCGCGGCGATCTCGGTTGTCGGCGGCTCGTTCAAGGGCGGCACTCTAAGCCCCGCCGCCGCGAGAACAAGGGACGGGCGACCGCAATCTGGGCCCGGCCCCACCCCGGGGCGCAGGCGACACGGCACGTCTCCCCATCCGGCATGGACGGGAGGCTCGCGGCGCCGCGCGGAGGAAGCCAACGGGCGCGGGGAGTCCTTCAGCCGACCAGCTCCCGGTGAACGGCCTCCGCCACCGGTTCCTCGAAGCAGCAGAAAAAGATCTCGTCGAAGGCATCGGGATCTTCATGGACAAAGGCGTTCACCGTTCGCACGGCGACGGAGGCCGCCTCGTCGACCGGATAGCCGAACACCCCGCAGCTGATCGCCGGGAAGGCGAGCGTGCGCAGCCCGTTGTCCCGGGCCACCTCGAGCGATCGCCGGTAGCACGAGGCCAGGAGCTCCGGCTCACCGCTGCGCCCGTCGCGGTAGACCGGACCGACGGTGTGGATGACGTGGCGCGCCGGAAGATTGTATCCCTTGGTGATTTTCGCATCACCGGTCTGGCACCCGCCCAGGGAGCGCAGCTCGCGGCACTCAGCCAGCAGCCCAGGTCCGGCCGCACGGTGGATGGCCCCATCGACGCCCCCACCGCCGAGCAGCGAGCTGTTGGCCGCATTCACGATGGCATCGACGGCCATCCGCGTGATGTCGCCCCGCGAGATCTCCATGGTTGTCATGGGGAACGATCCGCTCGCCCGGGCGGCGTTCAACTCCGCTTGCGGCGCGGCGGCGACTGCAGGATGATTTGGCTACTATGACCAAGAGAATCCTCGCCGCGCTCGCGCTCGCCACCCTCGCCACCAGCGCCCCCGCCGCCGACGAACCCAAAAAGCTCGTGCTCATCGCGGGCAAACCGAGCCACCCGCCGCTGATGCACGAGTTTCGCGCGGGCTGCCTCCTGCTCCAGAAATGCCTCGCGGGGGTGGAGGGACTGGAGGTCCACGTCGCCACCGGGGGCTGGGTCGAGGATGACGCCATCCTCACCGACGCCGACGCGGTGGTCATCTACTCGGACGGCGACGGCAGGCACCCGTTGATGGACGACGACCACTTCGGTACCCTCGCCCCCCTCATCGACAAGGGGATGGGCTTCGGCTGCATGCACTACGCGGTCCAGGTCCCGAAAATCGGCAAGCTCGCGCCGGCTTTCCAGCGCTGGATCGGCGGCTCCTACGAGGGCGACTACTCGGTCAATCCGATCTGGTCCCCCAAGTTCACCAGCTACCCGAAACACCCCGCGACCCGCGGCGTCGGTCCGTTCGTGGCGGAGGACGAGTGGTATTTCAACATGCGCTTCGTGGATGGCGTCGCGGGCAACGAGCCCGGCGAGATCGGCGAGGGCCTACGGCTTCTTCCGATCCTCGTCGATACCCCGTCCGACGATGTGCGGGACGGCCCCTACGTGTATCCCAAGGGCCCCTACGACCATATCATCGCCGACAACGGACGCGCCGAGACGATGCTCTGGACGGTCGAGCGCAAAGGCGGCGGACGCGGATTCGGGTTCACCGGCGGGCACTTTCACCTCAATTGGGGCAACGATGACTTCCGAAAAGTCGTCCTCAATACCCTGCTCTGGGTCTCCGGCGTCGACGTCCCCGAGGGCGGCGTGACGTCCGAGGTCACCGAGGACGAGCTGAAAGAAAACCTCGACGATAAGGGCTAGCGCCCCGATGCCGATCCGTCCCGCCACGCCCGAGGACATCCCGCGCCTCGCCGAGCTACTCGGCATCCTCTTCGAGGGCGAGGACGAGTTCTACGCCAATCCCGCCGCGCAGGAGGAGGGGCTGCGCCAGATCATCGCCGACCCGTCGGTGGGGCAAATTCTCGTCTCCCATGAAGGCGCGCAGATTCTCGGCATGGCGAACGTCCTCTTCACGGTGAGCACGTTTCTCGGCACGCGGGTTGCGATCCTCGAAGACCTGATCATCGATCCCGACCATCGCAGGCGTGGACAGGGCGCCGCGCTCACGGACGCGGCGATCTCCATGGCGCGGGGAGCCGGCTGCCGGCGCATCGCCCTCGTCACCGACCGCGACAACGCCACCGCGCGCGCCCTCTACCGGAAGATCGGGTTCCTTGAATCGACCATGATTCCCCACACCTTGCTCCTGGAATGAACGTCCGCCGACTCGCCTCCATCCTCGGGATCCTCCTCGCGATCGCCACGCCCGCCCGCGCCGGACTGAACGCCGACGAAGAGTTTCTCCAGCTGAAGAATTGGATCGTAGAAAACTACGCTGAGATCGTTCACACCACCTACGCCGATTCCCTCGATGGTGCTCGTGCCCTTCGCGCCGCGCTGGAGGTCTTGGCTTCCACCCCCACCGCGGAGACCCTCGAGGCGGCACGGCAGGCCTGGATCGCTGCCCGCGCCCCCTACCTCCAGAGCGAGAGTTTCCGGTTCTATCAGGGACCGATCGATGGCGACGCGGGTCCTGAAGGCCTGCTGAACGCCTGGCCGATGGACGAGGCCTACCTCGAGGCCATCCTCGACGACGCCGCCGCGTTTCCAGACCTCACCCCCGCACTCATCGCCGAGCTCAACGAGCAAGGGGGCGAGACGAACATTGCGAGCGGCTACCACGCTCTCGAGTTCCTCCTCTGGGGTCGCGATTCCTACGTGGACTCCCCGGGCCGCCGCCCGGTCTCGGATTTCACCGGACGCCACAACGCCTACCTCTTCGCCGCAGCCGACCTCCTCGTCGAGAACCTCGAGTCTCTCGTCGCCGAATGGGCGCCCGCGTCCGAGGGTAACTACCGTGCCTCCTTCGTCGCCGACCACCCCAATCCTTCGCTCGAAAAAATGCTCACCGGCATCTCCGTTCTCAGCGGGTTCGAGCTGGCCGGCGAGCGCCTGCTCGTCGCCTACGATACCCGGCTCCAAGAAGACGAGCACTCGTGCTTCTCCGACACCACCCACCTGGACGCCCTCTACGACGTAGTCGGGATTCACAACGTCTACACCGGCACCTACGTGTCACCTGACGGCTCTCGCCGCATCGCCGGCCCGTCGCTGAAGAACCTCGCCGAGACCGTCGATCCCGATCTCGAGCACGAGCTGGACGACGCGATGGACAGAGCCCTCGCCGCCGTCCGCGCCATCCCGCCCCCCTTCGACCAGGCCGTGCTCGGCGATGACTCGGCGGCGGGGCGCGTCGCCATCCTCGCCGCTGTCGACTCCCTCGAAGACCTTGCCGCCCTCTTCGAAAAGTTCCTTACCACCCTCGACTTCACCCTCCCCGACACGGGCGACATCGAGGGCTGAACCCGGCTGCAACGACGCGTGCCACACCGCTGAAACGAGGGGGAAGGGCTGAGACGGTGCTAGTTCCACCTTGACCCCGGGGGGCTGCAAGGATTGAATCGCCCCGCCGTGGTGCGCTCATCCTCCCGAAATTCTCCGAATCGACCGCCGCCGGCAGGCGGTGGTGGCACGGGAGCCATCGCGCAATGGCTCCAGGTAGCGGCTGCGACTTTCGCTGGCCTACCGGAACTCGGTCGTCCGCCGGTGCGCGCCGTTTTACTCCGTCAGATCTACTTCACCGGGCTGCAGGCACTCGTCGCGGTCACGGCGACCGGACTGGCGCTCGGCTTCGCGAGTGAGATGCAGATGCGCACCCTCCTCGGCAGCGGTGTCGATCTCAATGTGAAGCTGCTCAAAGGGCTCGTCCTGCGCGAGGTGGGCCCCCTCGTGGTGGCGCTGATCGTCCTCGGCAGGAGCGGCAGCGCCATGGCGACGGAGCTGGCGGACATGCGGGTCCGGGGCGACATCCGCAGCCTCTACCGCATGGGCATCGACCCCAGCGTCCTCCTACTCAGCCCGCGGATCCTCGCCACCATGGTATCCGTTATCGTTCTCACCCTCTATTGCCAGCTGGTCGCGGCCGTGGTGGGTCCCGCGCTGACGTCGTTGCTCTATCCCGTCTCACTCGCCCCCTACTACCGCTCACTTCTCGAGTCGATCACCCTGACGGAGCTGCTCTGGAGCCTCGCGAAGTCTGCCGCCTTCGGATGGTCCATCGCCGTCGGTTCGTGCGCCAGCGGAATATTCGTCGTCCCGGAAGCGACCGCGATCCCGCAGGCAGCCGAGCTCGCAGCGCGGCGGGGGTTCCTGTCCATTCTCGCGTGCGACCTCGTTTTCGTGCTCATTTTGATCCTCTTCCTCTAATCGATGGACGTCCCGACCTCCCATCCCCCACTCTTGGAGGCTGCGAAGCTCGACGAGCCCGCTTTCACCCTGGAGCGCCTCACCCTCCGGGCGGGCGGCATCGTCAGCCTCCAGGTGCGGCGCCACCGCGACGCCGCAAGAATTCTCGACCTGGTGCTCGGCCTCGCCGATCCGGGATCGGAGGCGGCCACCATCCGTCTCTTCGGCCACGACCTGAGCGATCTGGCCGAGGCCCAGCGATTGGCCCTCCTGGCCGATGTTTGCGTGATCAACCACGAAGGCGACCTCATCCCCAACCTCCGCGTCTGGGAAAACGTGGTGCTCCAAGGCGCCTACCATCGCCGGATCGATCCGGCTACGGTCGAAGCCGACCTCGTCGCGCTTTTCACCGCCATGGACTTGCCCGAGACATGGATGCTCACCAACTTCCCCCGCAGGGTTGCTGGGCTCAGCCCCTTCGACCGGCGGGCCATCGGTCTCGCCCGCGCCTGCGTGACCCGCCCCCGGCTCCTGGTCGTCACCTCGCTCTTCGATCAAGTCTATGAAGACGAAATCCGCTGGCTTAACCAAGGCGTCGCCCACCTCGCCTCGACGATCGCCGGTGTCGGCATCCTCGCCGTCGGAGTCGGAGCCTCCGAGATCGGGCACTTCGGCTTGAAGGATCGCGCTACCTTGGCCAAACTCGAACCACCGAAGTCGCCCCCTTCCACGTCATGAAGTTCCTCAAGAATAGCGATGCCCGATTCGAGAAGCTCGGCCGCCGGGTCGGCTGGTTCACCATCACTGCTTTCGCGGTCGCCCTCGGCCTCGGGGCGTTCATCGTCACCAGCCAGGAGTGGTTTCGACCGTCCCGCTCCTACGTCCTGCACGCCGTCAGCAGCCAGGGGGTCAGCACCGGCATGGCCATCCGTCTCAGCGGGTTCCGCATCGGGACCGTCGATGCCGTGGAACTTGAAGGCGAAGGCCTCGTCCGGGTCGATATCACAGTCTTCGAAGACTACGCGCAGTACCTCCGTGGCGACTCGACCGCCCAGCTGCAAACCGATGGTTTACTCGGGGACAGCTTCATCGAGATCACTTCGGGATCGGGCAATAGCCGGCAGCTCGGGGACGGGGAAACCCTTGCCCTCACGCCCGAGTCTTCCATGGGCGGCGTGGTGGAGAAGCTCCGCGACGAGATCATCCCCGTCGTCCAGCGCATCGACACGCTCCTCGTCTATCTCAACGATCCCGAAGGCGACCTGAAGAGGACGTTCGCCAATATCAGCACGGCCACCGACGGGCTGCGCGACTCCTTGCCGGCCGCCCTCGGCGAGACCGAGCGTGCCGCCGCCAGCGGCGCCGAACTCATCGCCGGCCTCGCCGACGAATCCGGCCCGCTCCAGAGCTCCCTCACGAACACCGCCGCCCTGACCGCCGACCTCCAACAATCCGTCCCCCCGCTTCTCGAAGAAACCCGCCTGACCCTCGCCGAGCTGACCAAGGTCGCCCGCGAGGCCGAGTCGCTGGTCGCCACCACCACCGCGGTGGCCGAAGAACTTCAGCTCCTCGTCCAAGAGTCCCGCGCCGAGATCCCCGACCTCTTGCGGCAGGGCAACGAGACCCTCGAGGAAGCCCACACGGTGATCGGTGCGACCAAGCGCATCTGGCCGCTGAGCAAAGCCGTGGCGAAGGACGCTGATTCGCCTATCCTCCGGGCCAACGGGGGCCCGCGCTGATGGTTCCCCCGCTCCATTTCACCGCCGTTGCCGCAGCGGTCGCCCTCACCGCCTGCGTCAGCAGCCGTGACCCCGAACCCGCCCAACAACCAGCCGAGCACGCCGCTGCCGCCGCCCTCAATCGCCGCGCTCTCGCCCAGGCCAAACGCCTCCAATGGGCCGAGGCCGCCCCGCTCTTCCGGGAGGCCGCCGAGGCCAACGCCGCCCATGGCGACCACCTCGGCGCACTCCAATCATGGCTCAACGAAGCGGTCGCCGCCCGGGAGGCCGCCGACGCCGACGGGGTGGCGAACGCCCTCGCCCAGATCGATGCTTATTGGACCGAGGTCGAACCGACCCGCCCGGACCTGCGGGAAGACGCGGACGTTCGCGAGTCTCTCGCCGAGGCGTCGTGGGTGCGCGCCCTCGTCGCGGCCGACCGGCGCGCGACTTCCGCTGCCCGGGAAGCCGCCGCCCGCGCGCGGGCGTGGAACCCCGAGAGCGCGGCATTCCGGGCCCGCCTCGCCGCCTTCGAAGCCCGCCTCCTCGTCACCGAATCCCGCTGGACGGCCGCGGCCGCCGCGAGCCGCGCGGCGGCCGCGGCCAATCTCGAGAACGACCAGCCGCGGGAGGCCGCCAACGCCCTCCGCTACCTCGGCGAATCAGCCCTCGCCCTCGGTGATCCCCCCGCCGCTCTCGAAGCCTACCAGCACGCCCTCCGGCTCGACGAAAACCGTGCCCCGGCCCACGATCTCATCGGCGACCTCCAAGGCATCGCCACCGCCGCCGGGCAACTCGGCCGCGGCGACCTGCAATGGGCGGCCACCCGGCGCATCGCCCGCCTCGAGGGAAACTGACTTCCCGGGAGCTCTCCCGGTGCGGCACGCGCGTCCGGCGAAAGATGGGGGCGCCATTTTCCGTTTAGCGTGACCAGTGGCGGGTCCTCCCCCCGTCACGGATCTTGACCCACTATCGCGTACCCGTGCGTCCACGAACTGCCAGCACCCACCTCCTCCCCGTCGCCGCTCTGGCCTTGAGCTGCGTGCTCCCCCGTGCGGCGACCGCGAATCCCGACGACGCCCCGTTGCCCGCGGAGGTCGCCGCGAAGGCACCTCTCGATTTCCGGCAGCACGTCGAGCCGATTTTCCTCGAGTACTGCTTCGATTGCCATGGCGACGGCGAGGCGGAAGGGGGTCTTTCGCTCGACTACGCCGACAGCCCTTCGCTCGAGGCCTTCCTCAACGACCGTGCGAAGTGGGACGCCGTCTTCAAAAACCTCCGCACCCACACGATGCCGCCCTCGCGCAAGCCGCAGCCGAGCGACGACGAGCGCGCGCTCATCGGCGGATGGATCCAGCGGGAAGTGTTCAAGGTCGATTGCGAAAACCCCGATCCGGGCCGCGTGACCATCCGGCGACTCAACCGCGCGGAGTACGGCCACACCATCAAGGATCTCTTCGGCATCGACTACGACACCGATGAGAACTTCCCCGCCGACGACAGCGGGTTCGGCTTCGACAACATCGGCGACGCCCTCTCGCTCTCGCCGCTCCTGTTGGAGAAGTACGTGGCCGCCGCCGAGGAAATCGTCGCCCGCATCGTCCACACCGAGGGGCCGCTCATCCCGCACCAGGAGATCTGGTCCAACAGTTTCCGCCGCGGCGAGGACGGGAAAGAGACCGCCGAGCACATGCGTTTCGCGGAAGCGAAAACCTATGCCCGCCGCCACAGCATCGCGCATCCCGGGGAATACCGGTTCACCATGAAGGGGCGCGTTGAGGGCTCGTCAGAAGCCACCGACCACACCGCCACCGTCATCTTGAGGGTCGATGGCCACGAGGTCGCACGGCGGAAGATTGGCTGGGACACGTCGAAAGAGCTGACCTTTTCCGGCACCTACGAGACCGCCCCCGGCGAGCATGAGTTCACGGTCGAGCACGTTCCCGGCTCCCCTCCCGGCGAGGACCAGCGAGAGCTCACCTTCCGGTTTTCCAACCTCGATATCTACGGACCCCTCGATGGCTCCCACCGCGAGTATCCCGACGGCTACCAGAAGATCTTCTGGGACGGCCCGCCCCCCGCTGGCGAGGAAAATCGGGAGCCCTACGCGCGAAAGCTCCTTGCCCACTACGCCGAGCGCATCTACCGCCGACCGGTCGATGACGCCACCGTCGACCGGCTCGTCAAGCTCGTCCGATCGGTCGACGAGCAGGAGGGCAAGCTCTTCGAGCACGGCATCGCCCAGGCGCTCACCGCACTCCTCGCCTCGCCGCGGTTCCTCTTCCGCGCGGAGATCCAGGCCGAGCCGGACAATGCCGAGCGCGTGGTGCCCATCGACGAGTTCGCCCTCGCCTCCCGCCTCTCCTATTTCCTGTGGAATTCCACACCTGACGAGACCCTCTTCGAACTCGCCAGATCGGGACAGCTGCGCGCCAACCTCCGCCCGCAGGTCGAGCGGATGATGGCCGACGGCAAGTTCCACCGGTTCGTCGAAAGCTTCGTCGGACAGTGGCTCCAGGCGCGCGACATCACCGGGGTTCCCATCGACGCCCGCCGCGTCCTCAATGTCGATGATCGCGATCGGCGCGCCCGCCAGTTCAACTACAACGTCAAACGGGCGATGGGCGACGAGCTCCAGCTCCTCTTCAAAACCATCGCCACCGAGAACCGTAGCGTCCTCGAGCTGATCGATGCCGACTACACCTTCGTCAACGAGGATCTCGCCGAGTTCTACGACATCCCCGGGGTGAAGGTGGAGGGCCGCGAGATGCGTCGGGTCTCGCTGCCCGAGGGTACCGTGCGCGGCGGCGTGCTCTCCTCCGGAGGCGTCCTCGTCGTCACGTCGAACCCGACCCGCACCTCGCCCGTGAAGCGCGGGCTCTTCGTCCTGGAAAACATCCTCGGCGCACCGGCTCCGCCCGCCCCGCCGGACGTGCCCGAACTCGGCGAGTCGTTCCGCAAGCTTGACCGCAACGAGATCACCATGCGCAAGCTCATGGAAATCCACCGCGAGGAGCCGATCTGCGCCTCCTGCCACGCCCGCATGGACCCCATCGGCCTCGCCTTGGAAAACTTTAACGCCCTCGGCCAATGGCGCGAGGAAGAGGAGCGGAACGGCGCCAAGATCGAGGCCTCCGGCCAGCTCCTCACCGGCGAAGAGTTCTCCGACATCCGCCAGCTCAAGAAAATCCTCGTCGGCCCCCGCCGTGCCGAGTTCTACCACTGCCTCGCCGAAAAGCTCTTCACCTACGCCCTCGGCCGCGGACCGGAGTTTTTCGATTCCTGCACCCT
>CAZKYJ010000039.1:10454-14052 GCA_964556355.1 uncultured Verrucomicrobiales bacterium
CCCTCGATGCGATCGCCGACCGCCTCGAGGCCAGCGGCGGCCAGTTCAACGACCTCCTCTACGGGGTCATCGATTCCCCCGCGTTCCAGAATCGTCGCGGAGACTCCGCCCAGTAGTCGAAACACTTTCCGTTCCCATCCGTATCCCCTCTAGCATGAATACCCGACGCACCTTCCTCCGCGGCCTTGGCGCGGCGATCTCGCTCCCGGCGCTCGAAGCGTTCTCGCCCGCCCGCGCCCTCGCATCCTCCGGGGCTCCCGCCCTCGCGACCACCGCCACGGGCGCCCCGCTGCGCATGGCCTTCCTCTATGTCCCCAACGGGGTCTGCCTCGACCAGTGGATGCCCACGGGCGGGGGCGCGGAATACCAGCTGAACACCTCGCTCCAATCGCTCACCCCCCACCGCGGGGACTTCCAGTTCGTCCACGGGCTCGCCCAGCAGAACGCCCGCGGCGGCAAGGACGGCGCCGGGGATCACGCCCGGGCCAGCGCCACTTTCCTCACCGGAGCCCGCCCGAAAAAAACCGCCGGCTCGGACATCCAGCTCGGCATCTCGGTCGACCAGATCGCGGCCAACGCGATCGGCCACCTGACCCGGCTCACGTCGTTGGAGCTCTCCTGCGATGGCGTGCGCAAATCCGGCGGCTGCGATTCCGGCTACTCCTGCGCCTACCAGTACAACCTCTCGTGGCGCTCCGAGACGTCCCCGATGACGCCCGAGTCGTCGCCGCGCCTCGTGTTCGAGCGCCTCTTCGGATCGGGGCCGGCCGGCGAGCGGAACCGCTCCTACCGCCTCCGCCAGCAACAGCAGCGCTCGATCCTCGATTTCGTCATGGAGGACACCAAGTTCCTCAACCGTCAGCTCGGCCGCAACGACCAGCAGAAGATCGACGAATATCTCACCGGAGTCCGCGAGCTCGAGCAGCGGATCGAGAAGGCCGAGCGTTTCGGCGATCTCCCCGAACCCGGCCAGCCCGCCCCCGAACCGGGTGTCCCCGGCAGCTACCGCGAGCACATCCGGCTCATGTTCGACTCGCTTGCCCTCGCCTTCGAGACCGACTCCACCCGTGTCGCGTCGTTTCTTCTCGCCCACGACGGCAGCAACCGCAGCTTCAACGAAATTGGTGTTTCCGACGGCCACCACACCCTCTCCCACCACCAGGACAACACCGATAAGCTGGCCAAGATCGCCAAGATCGACACTTTCTACGCCGAGGGATTCGCCGGTTTCCTTGAAACGCTCAAGGCCAAGAAGGACCCCGACGGCAACAGTATCTTGCACAACTCGATGATCGTCTACGGTAGCGCCATCCGGGACGGGAACCGTCACAGCCACGACCAGCTCCCCGTCATCCTCGCGGGCAACGGCGGCGGTACCCTCACCCCCGGCCGCATCACGAACGACGGTCACGACGTCCCCATGACCAACCTTTACATGAGCATGCTCGACCGCATGGGCGTGCGGCCGGATCGGATCGGCGATTCGACCGGAATGCTTGCTGGAATATAATCCCCCGCCGCCCTATCCAACACCGCACCAAGAAAAAGATAGCACTCCTCCTTGGCTTTCTCGCCACCGTCTCCGCCTGCGCCGAGGACAAAACGCCCATGCCCGAAAAAGCCGCGCTCAAAGAAAAGCTCACGCCGCTCCAGTACAAAGTGACGCAGGAGGAGGGCACCGAACCTCCGTTCAAAAACGAGTACTGGGATAACAAAAAGCCCGGCATTTACGTCGATATCATCTCCGGCAAGCCGCTCTTTTCCTCTACGGACAAGTTTAAATCCGGCACCGGCTGGCCCAGTTTCACCAAGCCGATCGACGAGAGCGAGATCGTCCTGAAGGAGGATCGCAAGCTCCTCAGCGTCCGCATCGAGGTGCGCTCGAAAACCGCCGACTCCCACCTCGGACACGTCTTCGACGATGGCCCGGCTCCCACCGGCAAACGCTACTGCATGAACAGCGCCGCCCTGCGTTTCATCCCGGTCGAAGATCTCGAGAAAGAAGGCTACGGAGAGTACAAAAAACTCTTCACTAAATCCTAGCCACCAGGCGGCAGATTTCTCGACCGAACTTCACTCCAAAGGCGGGCACTTTCCGGGTGCCCGCCTTTTTTGCGTCCACGGGACGAACTCTGGCCGCCGGTGGCGCTGGAGCGGGCTCCCCCCCCGAGGGCATGACCCTCCAAAAAAAGGGCGGGCACCCGGAAGTGCCCGCCCCTCGAATGGTCTCGGAATGATGATCCCCTACTGCGCTTGCGCCGCTTCGACCGTTGCCCCGACCACGTCGAAGCCTTCGGCATCAGAGGCCGTCTCGCCGGTCGCGGGGCTGTTGTCGGCGCTTTCCGCTGCCGCCGCCACCGCAGCCGCTTCGGCCGCCTGCTCGCGGACCGCGGCCAGCTCGTGCTTCACTTCCGCGAAGGCCGTGTTCAGCTCGGAAATCTGCGACTGCTGGTCGCCGTAGCTCGCTTTGACGCTGGCGAGTTCACCCTGCACGTCCGTGTAGCTCCGCTCGAGCTGGGAGATCACACCGCCCATCTCATTGATGGTGGCCTCGGCCGAGGCGTAGGAAGCGTCCAGCGTATCGATGCGCTCGCTCTGGCCGGAGAGGTCGGCGGTCAAGGTCACGAGGCCGCTCGCGTTTTTTGCTACCGCTTTCTCCATGACGCCGATGGTGCGCTCCTGGGCGGCCGATTTCTGGGAGAGGGAGGCGAGGGCGGCATCCGTCTGCTCCTGCTGGCCCCGGAGACCGGCGATGGCCTGGTCGAATCCCGTGTGGAGCTTCGAAATTTGCTGGGCGAGCCCGCCGACCGATTGGGCGACGGCCTGGTTGGCCGCTTCGGTCGCGGCGAGGGAGGTGTTGAGGCTGGCGAGCCCCCCGTCGATCTCGGCATCGCGCTCGCGCTGCTTCGCGACGAACGCGTCGAAGTCGCCCGACCCGTCGGCCACGCGCTGGTCGAGCTTCATGAACTCGGTGTAGCCGTAGTAGCCACCGGCGCCGATGGCACCGAAGCAAAGCAGGCAGAACGATCGGAAAAAGAAGGTTCCCCATCCGCCAGATCGTTCTTCGGCGGGGTGGGAGTCAGTGGTGGCGGTCTGGTCGTCGGTTTTCATAGCTCGGTGAGGTCACGCGCAATGGGTTTTGTGGTTTTTCGAAGTACGATTGCCTCTGTGACCGCATCTATATGACTCTCTACCGATCGGAAGACAAGCAAATTTCAAGCATTCTTAATAATTAAGTCTTGCTTATGATCACTTGGTCGCCCGGCGCCACGAGCGGATGGCTCCGATGGCGATGCCCAGCCCGCCGACGACGAAGAGCCCGGGGAACCAGAGCGAGTAGAGCGGCGCCTTGGAATCCCGCTTCAGCACGGCGTTGGTCGGGTCGGCGGGATCAACGAAACACACCGTCTCCTCGCCGACGGGGAACTTTTTGGCCCGCTCCTCCCGGGTCTCTTTTTTCTGCGAGCCGCCATCGCCCTTTTTGTAGACGGTGCCCGTGTAGTGCTCGCCGGCGACGCTGTAGGAATAGGAGACGTCAAAGTGGAACGAATCCGGGCTGTGCGGCGTGGGTTGCACCGTGCGGACTTCCGAACTCACG
>CAZKYJ010000040.1:0-13440 GCA_964556355.1 uncultured Verrucomicrobiales bacterium
CTTGTCCCGGAGCTGGGCGTTGACGGTGGTGAGTTCCTCGTTGAGCGAGCGGAGCTCCTCGGTGGTGGCTTCCAACTCCTCGTTGGCGGACTGGAGTTCCTCGTTCATCGACATCGACTCCTCGTTCGACGAGCGCAGCTCCTCGTTGGAAGATTCGAGTTCCTCCACGGTATTCTGGAGATCCTCGCGGGTGGCCACGAGCTCGCGCTCCAGCTGGTCGATGACCGCCTCCTGGGCGGGGTCGCCCGTGGCCGCGACTGGACGTTCCTCGTACTCCGCCTCTTCGAAGCTGAGGATGACGGCTTCGTCGCCGAGTGCGAAGGCGGGGCTCGCGGTGATTTTCACCTGCTGGGAGCGCTCGGCATCATGGCTCGAGTGGGCGACGACCGTTTGGCCGTTCCGGCGGCACTTGTAGAGGCAGGCGCGGGCGCGGGTGGCCAGATCTTTGGTGACGAGAGCGGAGAGATCGAATCGCGGATCGCCATCAGGGAATCGCAGGAACGGGCGCAGCTCGCCGTGCATGAAGAGGATATTTCCGCTGCCTGCCACCACGATGGACGGCGGCACCCGGGCTTGGAGCAGAAAGCGGCGAGCCCCTTCGGAAACGTCCCCGCCGCCCGACCGTCCGTCCCGGTCGTCGTCGAAAACACCCGGCTCCCGGCGCACGGGGCGCTGCGGCAACTCACCGGCACCCTCGGGCACCGGCTGCGCGCGGCTCCGCCCCATGGCGATGGGGCGGGAGGCACCCAGCTTCCGGTAGATGCGCCACTTCTTCGACAGCATGCGGAAGTGCTCCCGCTGGGAACTGACCGATTCCGATGTACCGAGAAAAAGGATGCCCGAGGAATTGAGAGCGAAATGGATGGCGCGGAGGATGTGCTCCTGAGCCTTCGGCCGGAGGTAGATAAGGACGTTCCGGCAGGAGATGAGGTCCATGCGCGAGAACGGCGGATCTTTGGTCAGATCGTGGCTCGCGAACGAGACCACGTCGCGGAGGTGGGGACGTACTTGGTAGCCCCGGCCGTCGAGAAGGTTGAAGTAGCGCTCCGCGTGCCCCTCGCGCAGGTGCTCGGCGACGGAGAGCGGGTAGACGCCGATGCGGGCCACCGCCAGCGCCTCCTGGTCGATGTCCGTGGCGAAAATTTGGAGCGCGATCCGTTTCTCGCTCGCGGCGATCTCTTCTAGGAACTCGATCGCTAGCGAGTAGGCCTCCTCTCCGGTGGCGCAGCCGGCGACCCACACGCGGATGGTGCTTCCGGGGCTCGTTCTACCGACGAGAGGTTTGATCACGATGCTGCCGAGTTCCCGGTAGGCCGCCTCGTCCCGGAAGAAGTGGGTGACCGAGATGAGGAGATCCCGCACGAGCATCTGGAGCTCGTCCGGGTCGTCGCGGATGTGCTCGGAATATCGGGAGAGGTCGTCGAACCCGGCCAGTGCCATGCGACGAAGGACGCGGCGTTCCACCGTCCCCCGCTTGTAAACCCGGAGGTTAAAGTCGGCCTGCGACTCGAGGATCGCTGCCAGCTCCTCGAGCAGCCTGTCGCCCACCGGTACGGAGTCCTTGGCACCGGCCTCCTCCCCCTCGCCGTCCCCCCCCGAGGGGACGCGGGCCTCGGTGGGCAGCCGGTCGAATCGATTCAGCGCATCGGGGATCTGGTCGATGGGGATGACCATATCGACCAGGCCGGTGTCTACCGCACTCTGCGGCATCCCGGTCTGGGCGCTGGTGGCGGGCTCCTGGGCGATGGTCAACGCGCCCGCGCACTTGAGATCGAGCAGGCCCTGGCTGCCATCGCTTCCCGCCCCGGATAGCACAATGCCCACGGCATCAGATCCGTAGGCCGCTGCCAGCGATCGGAAGAGGTGGTCGACGAGCAGGCGGACGCCCCGCCGCGCTGGGGGAACGGAAACGTCGATGTGGCCGTCCCGGACGCCGAGAGCGGTATCCGGACGGATGACATAAACGGTGTCCGCCTCCACCTTTTGCCCCTGAGCAGCCTCCAAGACCCGCATCCTGGTACAGGGAACCAGGAGTTCGGTCAGCAGGCTCTTGTGGTGGGGATCAAGGTGCTGGACGAAAAGGAACGCCATCCCGGTGTCGGCCGGGAGCACTTTGAGAAGGTTCTTGTAGGCTTCCAAGCCACCGGCGGAGGCGCCAACCCCGACGACGAGGCTGGGCCTCTTCGAGCTGCTCCGGGAGCCGGTGTCGGGTTCGTTCTCCATCATGGACAGTAACGCTCGGAAGGTCGGCAGGGGTAGCAACCATCCAGGGGGGAAGCAAAACCGTGTCCCGCCAAGGCGTCAAGACCGCGCTCGGGGCGGTTGATAACTTGTCTTGGGCAGCACGTATTTTGCCACCGATGACGTCCCCGCCAGATCCTCGTTCTCCCATGCCCCGCCGCGCCTTCCTGCGCGGCGCCGGCGCCCTCCTGGCGCTTCCCGTCCTGGAAAGCGCGCTGCCCGCCCCGGCGCGCGCCGCCGCCTCGGCGGCTCTCCATTCACCGCCGAAGCGGTTCCTCAGCATCCATGTGGCGCTCGGCCTTCTGCCGGAGAAGTTCTTTCCGCGGCAGACCGGCGCGGGCTACGAGCTGCCGTCGCTGCTGGAACCGATGGAACGCCACCGGGACAAATTCACCGTCTTCAGTGGCCTCCACCACCCGGACGTCCACGGCGGCCACCGCGCCATCGTCACCTTCCTCACGGGCACGGATGTTTTCGGCCAACCGGGCTACGATTTTAAGAACACGATCTCGCTCGACCAAGTCTACGCCGAGCACGTCGGCTCGGAGACCCGTTTCGCCTCGCTGCAGCTCGCCACCAGCGGGAACCGCCAGTCGTCGAGCTGGGACACGTCGTGGACGGCCGAGGGTGTCGCCATCCCGCCGACGAGCCACCCGCGCGACGTCTTCGACAAGCTCTTCACCCCGGAGAAGGCGGTCGATCCCGCCGACCGTCTCCGGGCCTATCGGCGGAAGTCGTCGATCCTCGACCGGGTTCTCGGGCAGGCGAAATCGCTCGAGCGCCGGCTCGGGCGCACGGACAAGGAGAAGCTGGACGAATACCTGACCGCCGTGCGATCGGTCGAGACCCGTATCGACAAAGCCGAAGCCTGGGCCAACGAGCCGAAGCCGGAGGTCGATGCCCCCCGCCCCGAATTCAATTCGAACAAGGACATCGACATGTTCGAGAACATGGAGATCATGCTCGACCTGGCCGCGCTCGCGTTCGAGACGGACTCGACGCGCTCGATCAACCTGCAGATCCCGGCGAACAACACGGTTTTCAAGCGTTTCGCCGGGGTCGACCAGGGCTACCACTCGCTCTCCCACCATGGGAAAGAGCCGGAGAAGATCGCCCAGCTCGAGAAGATCGAACGCCAACACTGCGCCCAGGTGGCCAGCCTGCTCGACCGGTTAGAAAACGCCGCGCTGCTCGATTCGACCACCGTCCTGCTCGGCTCCGGCCTGGGCAACGCCTCCTCGCATTCGAACAAGCGGCTCCCCGTCCTCGTGGCGGGCGGTGGCTACCGGTCGCACGGCCAGCACCTCGCCTACGACGTGAACGATACCGCCCCACCCCCGCTGGCCAACCTCTTCGTCTCGATCCTGCAAAACCTCGGCGTGCCCACCGACCGCTTCGCCAGCTCCACGGGCACGCTCCGCGATTTCTCCTGAGCGCGATGAAGTTCCCCACCGTCGCGGCAGCCCTCGCGGCAGCCCTCACCACGCCCGGGAACGCCGCGCTCCCGCCCGGCGAAGTGCCCGAGTTCCTCGACCGACACTGCCTCGAATGCCACGACACCGCCACGGCCAAAGGCGACGTCGATCTCGAGCCGCTCTACGGCGCCCCCGTCACCGGTGAGAACGCCCGGCTTTGGAGCGAGGTGCTCGACCAGCTCAACCTCGGCGAGATGCCGCCGAAGAAAAAGCCGCGCCCTGCGACCGATGAACTCCTCGCGGTGACCGCGGGGATCACCAGCGCACTCGAAACCCACGCCGCCAGCGCCCCGCGTTCATCCACCGCCCTGCGCCGCCTCAACAAATCCGAGTATCGCAACAGCGTCCGCGACCTGCTCGGCATCGACTACGAGCCCGGCGAGCGCTTCCCCGCCGACGGCACCTCCCACGGCTTCGACAACAACGCCGACGCGCTCAAACTTTCGTCCACCCTTTTCGAACGCTACCTGGAGGCCGCGGAGGAGGTCGCCACCGCCGCGATCGCCACCGCCCCCCAACCCGAGCGCACCGCCACCACCGCGGATGCAGAAGCGATCGATTGCGAGCTCGGCATCCGCCGCGACCGCGGTTTCGAGATCGCCTCGGACCGCCAGAACCGCGCCCGCGTTTTCCCCGTCAACCCGGTCACCACCACCGGCACCTACCGGGTGAGCGCCCTCGTCGATCCGGTCCGCTCGGGCGGCAAGGAACTCCGGGTCAGCTTCAAGACCGGCCTCCCCGACCGCCATATGACGGTGCCGCTCAAGAACGTCGCCGAGTTCGCCCTGGCAACACCGGAACGGCTGGAGGCCACCATCGAGATCCGTGCCGGCGAGACGCTCCACGTCTCGTTCATGGACGGTGCCGGAATCCCGACCATCTCCGAACAGAAGAAGTACCAAGGTCCGGCCGTCTTCATCCGGGACATCGCCATCGACGGGCCGATCATCGAGCAGTGGCCACCGGCTGCCCACCGGAAGATCTTTGCCGCCGCGGGGGGCAAGTGGGATCTCAAGGGCGCGAAAATGATCCTCGCCTCCTTCGCCCGACGCGCCTACCGCCGCCCGCCAACGCCCGAGCAGCTCTCACCCTTGGAGGCGACGTTCCGCGAGGAGCGCGCCGCCGGCGCCAACTTCCGCGAGGCCATCCGCGCCGCCATCACGCTTGCGATCTGTTCGCCGGATTTCCTCTACATCGCCCCGCCCACCGCACCGGACGAGCGCGCGCTCGACCCCTTCGCCCTCGCCGCCCGGCTCTCGTATTTCCTCTGGTCCTCGACCCCGGATGACGCCCTCCTCGCCGCCGCTGAAAACGGGGCGCTCGCCAGCCCCGGCGGACTCCGGACACAGGCCGAGCGTCTCCTCGATGACCCGCGCGCGGCCGCCTTCACGGAGAACTTCGTCGGCCAGTGGCTGCGCACCCGCGAGGTCGGCAGCATGCAGCCCGACCCCCGCATGTTCCCCGACTACGACGGGGCACTGGAAGCCGCCATGCGCCGAGAAACCGAAATGTTCATCGCCCACCTCATCGCCGAAGACCTTCCCATCGCGAACGTCCTCGACTCGGATTTCACCTTCCTCAATGCGCGGCTCGCCCGGCACTACGGCATCCCCGGAGTCGGGGGCGAAACTTTGCAAAAGGTCGCCCTGCCGTCCGTCTCCTAACTGGCCGGCGTGCTCGGCCAGGCCTCGTTCCTCACCGTCACATCGAACGGCACCAATACCTCGCCCGTCATCCGCGGGATCTTCGTCCTCGACAACTTGCTCGGCACCCCACCGCCGCCGCCGCCGCCGGACATCGAGCCGATCGAACCCGACACCCGCGGCACCACAACCATCCGCGACCAGCTCGCCAAACACCGCGACTCGCCCACCTGCATCGACTGCCACCAGCGCATCGACCCCCTCGGCTTCGCCCTGGAGGGCTTCGACCCCATCGGCGCCCTCCGCACCCACTACCAGCTCCCGGGAAAAAAGAAGCGGCAGGGCCCGCCTGTCGATAGCGCCGCCGAAACTGCCGACGGAACCGCCATCAGCGGTGGCGATGGCCTGCGGAAATACCTCCTCGCCCGCAGCGATCGTTTTGCCGAGGCCCTCGCGGAAAAGCTCCTCACCTACGCCACCGCCCGCGAGCCCACCTTCGCCGATGCCCAGGAGGCCGCCCGCATCGTCCACCGGCGCCCGGCCGAAGAGACAGGGTTCCGCACCTTGATACTCGAAGTTGTGGCCAGCGAGGTCTTCGCGAGATGGTAGACGGCAGCACCCGATCTGCGCGGTTCAAGCAATGTCCCCCGAGGCACCAGCCAGTTGGGACGGCGGTGCCAACCTACTTCGATCGGTATTCCGAGTGAACAGATACCGGCGATCCGCCGGTCGTGGAGGACTCGCCCGGGGCCGGCGGCGCACCCGCCAGGTGGGGAACTCAGCTCCAGAACACTCAGGGGCAACGCGAGCTAGGTTCGCGAACCGTGCTCGACCTCGCCCTCTCCAATTCCTCCCGGTTGAACTGCTCGATCTCCTCCACCAGTTGCCCGGCCTTGGGGTGCCCCGAGGCGCGGGCGCGGCTGAGCCAGTGATGGGCCTGGAAGACGTCCCTGCCGACGCCATTGCCCTCGTAGTAGTTCATGCCCAGGCGGAACTGTCCCTCCGGATGGCCACGTTCGGCCGACTGGTGGGCGAACTTCCTCCACTCCTCGCGGGACTCGTCGCCCTCGTCCTCAATTTGCTGCCAGTAGTGAACCGCCAAGAGGAAGCTGGCGTCACGATCCCCGTTGTCCGCACTGCGGTGCAACCAGCGGAGGGCACTCTCGATATCTCGTTCACCCCCCGTCTCAAAATATTGGATTCTTCCGAGTTCGAATTGCGCCGGAGCGCTGTCCTGCGCGGCGGCCAACTCCAACCACTTTCGTGCTTCGTCGATCTCGGGCTCCCCACCTTCGAGGTAGTGCAATGCGAGGGAGATCTGCGCCTCGAGCTTCCCACCGGCGGCGCGTTTCTCGATCGCGGCGAGGGCGGCCTCATCCCCGCCGGCCAAGGCGCCGAGTTCGTTGGCCTCCGCCAGGCTCTCCCGGGCAGCGGCGATGATCTCGTCGGAGTAGCCGTCGTCGTAGCGCAGGGCCGCCCGGAATGCCTCCGCCGCCTCGGCGTGTTGTCCGAGAACGAGCAGGGCCGTCCCGAGGAAGAACTGCACTTGGCAGTTCTCGGGATTCAGCTCGCGAGCGCGCTCGAGGTATTCGAGGGCGAGCTTGATCTGCTGCCTCTGGCCGGCCAGCCGGCCGCGGAGGACGAAGGCGTCCCAGCGGTCGGGCTCCAGCTCGCCAGCCCTCGCCAGATGGGCTTCGACCGCCGCATAGTCTCCCGCCTGAAAAAACGCGTTGGCCGCCACGATCCGGCCCCAGGCGTGGTCGGGGTCAAGTTTTAGGGCCAGCCGGCAGCGTGACACCCAAGATTCCTTGTCCCGAGATTGAAAAGCGTGGTGGGCGATCGTCTCGAGGTCGTCGAGGATCTCGAAGTGCCGGTGCGGCACTCCAAACCAATGGTAGGCAGGATCCACCAAGAGAGCCCGGTCTTCGAGGAAGAGCGCGGCACAGTCATGGTAGACAATCTTGTCGTCGTAATCGCGCTCCAGGTGGACGTAATAGGTGTCGAGGCCGACCGCACGCCCCAGTCCGACGAAGAGCTTGCCGTACTCTTGACAGGAAAACGTATTCTCGAGGTCGCCCCAGGTTTCGAACACCTCCATCGCAGTTCTCGATCCGCCTTTGCCACGGCCCCGTACCCGGTGGACCAACCAGTCGTAGAGGCGACGCGCGCGATCGAGGTCGGACGCGGCGCCCTCGGTCAGTTGCCGGGCCCAGGCCGCCATCTCCTCGTTGACCGTGAACGGATTGACCGCCAGCGCCATCTCCTCGGCGGTCAGTCGCCGCGCGAGTTCTCGCCCGAGCTCGTCAGTGGAGAATGCTTGCGGCCGGCTCGCTTGGACATAGGTCGGGGCGAGCCGCTCCTGCACAGTCTTGAGCAGGATGCCGATCTCCTCCAGCGCCTCGGCATCGGCCTCCGTCTTCCGCAGGATGGCGAGCGCCCGCTCCAGGTGATGGGCCGCCCGGGAGTAGTCGCTGAGCCTCCCGTAGGCCATGCCGAGCCGGAGCTCGGCGTCGGGATTGGCATCGAGGAATCGCTCTGCCTCCAGCAAGCTCAGTTTGGCCGCCTCCCGGTCTTGCTGGGCGATGTGCACTTCCCCCAGCAGGGCGTGGGTCAGGGGGTCGAAAGGGTTGAGAAGCAGGGCTTCGTGGAGGGCCTGGATCGCCTCGTCGCGGCGCTCCAGACCATCGAGTACGATGCCCAATCCTTTGTAGGCATCAGCGAACTCGGGATCGACGCGGATCGCCTCACGGAACGCCTCTTCCGCTCCGGCGGGGTCCTGGAATCCGAAAAGCCGGACGAAGCCCAATGCGAGGCGGGCAGACGAGTGCCGAGGGTCGTCGGCCAAGAGCTCCCGGAGCAACTTTTCGGCTTCGAGTTTTTCCCCCTGGCGCCAGAGTGAGGCGGCCAGGCCGTTGGCCGCGTCGCCATAGGCGGGATCGATCTGCAAGGCTTCGCGAAGGAGCGGAGTAGTCAGGGTTGGCGCCATCTTTTCTTCGTGGAGAAACCGCGCGCGACTCACCAGGCGGAACGCCGCAAATTCCTGTGTCGGCCGATCCTCCAGCGAGCGCCACTCGTCCGCCGTCGGTTCGACCCGGATCGTTTCGAGGACGTGCCGGGTGCACGCCAGAACGCCCGCAAACCAGTCATCTGCGGCCACCTCGTTCGTGTGCTCCGGATCATCACCAGCAGTCGCGATCGCGTGTGCGGTGAAAACCCAGTCCCCCCCCCCCGCTTCGCCCAGCTTCCCCAAATCGTCCAGCGGGCTTCGGTCAGCTCTCCGATGCGTCGCGCCTGTTCCGCGCTGACCGCCTCGCCGGTTTCGAGTCCGAGAGCACGCATCCCGTAAGAGGATCCCGCTACGGTACGAACCGCGGCGACCTCATCGAGGTGGTGCCGGATCTGCCGTTCGGCGGCCTGGCTCCAGTAGAGAAGCTCCCCGTCGCCAGCGGCGTTCTCAAATGGCAGAACGACGACGGAAACCCTCGTCGGAGCCGGCGCGGCAAGCCCCAGACCATGCTCCGGAACCACTGGAACGAGGACGGCGAGGAAGGAAAAGACCCAAGCGCTCTTGAGGTGGTGGAGCGTCATGCCGTACACGTGGGAGAGGATTGGTCGTTCTTGTCGGGCTACGGTTCGGAGAGGCACATACAGCTGGTTCCCACAGGAAAATCAGCGAACTCCATGGCACGGCCAAATCGCTTCTCGATCGGCGCCGTATCCTTTCCCAGCTGCCCGAGCGCTTCGCGGAGTCCGTACAGCGACCAGACGTTGTCGGGCCACTCCGCGAGATCCCGGCGATAGACAGCGGCGGCCTGCGCAGGTTTGGCGGCTTTCAGATAGACGGCGCCGAGCGCGTGGCGCGTCGGCTGAAGGTATTGCGGCGGCTCGGTGTAGCGGAGCTCATCCTCGATCGTGATCGCCTTCTCAAGGTGCGCGGCGGCGGCGGCCCATCGCTCCTCGTTGAGCGCGATCTCGCCTTCCACGAAGTGCCGGCTCACCTCGAGAACCATGCCCGCCTTGTCGGCTCCGAACATCTTGTCCTCGGGAAGGGCATCGACCTTCTTCTGGAAAGCGGCGAGTTCTTCGCGGGCTTTCCCGATCTCCTTGAGATTTGCCTGAGCCACGGCACGGGCGGCATGCCGAAGCGCCCCCGCGATCGGGAAAAACTCCGCGCGGGGCGGCTCGGGCTCTTGCAGGATCGCCTCCCAGTCGCCGAAACGCTTGTGGACATCGTAGACGGCGCCCATGAGGGTATCGACGTAGCCCGCCTCCTGCTTGAGCTTCGCTTCGGGGGCGCCTTCCGGGAGATCATCCCACATGGCCCACATCGCGCGGGCCGCGTCCATCGCCTCGTTCCGCCGGCCGCTCATCGTGGCCGCGAAGACGAGCATGTGCGCGTTGTGAACCTGGTAGCCGATCTGTCCGAATCGCCCCGGGGCACGTGCCCGGTAGGCGACGTCCGCCCCCATCGCCTCCGCATTCTGGGCGATGGCACGATCCCAGTGACCGGACTGGATGTAGATGTGGGTCGGCATGTGCCGGAGGTGGCCACTGGCGGGGACGAGCTCGTCGAGCCGGCCCGCCACCGAAAGCGCCCCCCGAGGATTGGTGCTGGGTTCGACGACGTGAATGTAGAGGTGGAGGGCTCCAGGATGGTGGGGCGCGATGGCCAGGACGTTCTCAAGGGTGCTTCTGATTTCCAGGGTGTCTCCCGTCGGTTCCCTCGTCCCGGTCTCGTAGAGAGCCCAGGGCCGGATCACCATGCGGGCGTTGGCATAGAGCGCCCCGACGTCCGGGTGGTTCGGATATCTCTTCCAAACTTCGCCCAGCGCATCGGCGTACGCCCCGTTCAGCTCAGCCTGCTTGTCATTGTCCCAATTCTCGAGCGCATTGCGGTGTTGCAGCGCCTCGATAAGCTTGGCCTCCATCGGGCTGGCCTTGTCGAGGTGGGAGACCGCCTTCGCCATGGCCTCGCGCGCCGTGGCGATCCGCTGCTCATCCATGACCGGGTGGTTGTATTGCGGGCCGGCGGCCTCCGAGAGCCCCCACCACGCCATGGCGCACCCAGGATCGACCTCGGCCGCCTTCCGAAAGGCGATCTGCGCCTCGTCGAAATTGAAGGCGTAATACCAGTTCAATCCTTGGTTGAACCATTTCTGTGCCTCGGGCGATCCGGTGGTGATCTTCCATTTATGCGGCCCCATCCCCGAAAAGAGGACGGGATCGGGCGCTGCGGCGGAGGTGTTATTGGTCGAGATCCAGAGGGAGCACAAGGTGAGCACGATCCCGCTCACGCTGGCTTTTTTGGGGGCTGTCATGGCTGCTCGAGCGGGTGGCGAGAGTTGATGCGATATCCCCTTGGTGATGGGCGAACGATCCCAGACCAGATCGCTTGGCGGTCAAGCGGTAGAGGGCACCTTGGGGAATTCTGACCCTATCTTGCTGAGCCGCGGGACGCAATGAATTTTTCGGCGCCCCGTCACCCGGGGCTGCAGCCTGATCGAAGACGGCGGCTCCTAGGAACGGCCGCCCGTCCAACGGTGGTCAAGGTGTGCGGACTGGCAACCCGCGCACTCGCGGTCTTGCATCGACGCCACGACCGACCAACACAGGCATTGATTGGCGATTGCATCCCGACTGCCACCGGGTCCCCGCCGTCGCCGCCAGCGGATACTCGATCGCGGATCGACGTTCTTCCCCTCCCAGCCCGAGCGGCGGTCAAACAGGCCCCGCCCGTACCGACGCCGAAGACTTCCGGGAGCCGCGACGCGCACGCGGCGCTCATGCCCCGATCACGAGCAGCGCGGCCAGCAGCGCGCTCGCCCCGTAGAGCAAGGGGCTCACCTCGCGAGCCCTGCCTAACAAAACCATTAAAACGCAATGGAGCGCGAACCCCGCGGCCAGGCCGTAGGTGATGCTGAAGGTCAGGGGCATGAGGAGCGCGCCGGCCAGCGCCGGGAGGCAGGCGGTCAGATCGTCCCATTCGAGCTCGCGGAGCCCGCGCGCCATGAGCAGGCCGACCACGATGAGCGCGGGGGCGGTCGCCGCCGCCGGCACCGCCGCGATGAGCGGGTGGAAGAACATCGCGGCGAGAAAACAGGCCGCCGCCACCAGCGCGGTCAAGCCGGTGCGTCCGCCCGACTCGACCCCCGCCGCCGACTCGATATAGCTGGTCACCGTCGAGGTGCCGAGACAGGCACCCACCACCGTGGCCGTCGAGTCGGCCAGCAGTGCCCGGTCCATGCGCGGAAGATTCCCCTCCCGATCGACCAGCCCGGCGCTCCGGCTCACGCCCACCAATGTTCCGACGGTATCGAAAAGGTCGACCATGAGGAACGTCAGCACGAGGGGTACCGCCGCGAGGAAGAAGTCGAGACTCTTGAACGGGTAGAGGAAATCGACCGCCAGGAAGGTCGGGGCGACCGATGCCGGCAGGGCGACCACCGTGCCGACCTCCCCGGTCACGCCCGGCAGGAAGAGCCCGACCACCGTCGCCCCGAGGATGACGATGAGGATGGCTCCCGGCACGCGCCGAGCGACGAGCGCTAACATCCCCACCAACGCCACCAGGGCGAGGAGGGCAGCCGGCTTCCCGAGGTCGCCCAGCGCGACGAGCGTGGCCGGGTCCGCCGCGACGATACCGGCGTTCTTGAACCCGATGAAGGCGATGAACAGCCCGATGCCCGCCTGGATGCCCACCTTGAGCTGGTGGGGGATGGCGGTGACGATCCTGCCCCGCACGCCGGTCAGCGATAGCGCCACGAAGAGGACGCCGTTCCAGAAGACGAAGGCCAGCGCCCCCTGCCACGGGACGCCCTCTTTCAGGCAGACGGTGTAGGCGAAGAACGCGTTGATGCCCATGCCCGGCGCCAGCGCGATGGGGTAGTTCGTAAGCAGGCCCATGAGCGCCGTGCCCACCGCGGCGGCCAGCGCGGTCACCGTGACCAACGCCGCCACCTCCATGCCCGCCGCCCCGAGCACCTGCGGGTTCACCGCGAGGATGTAGGCCATGGCGGCAAAGGTTGTCAGCCCGGCCACGACTTCGCGCCGCACCGTGGTACCGTTTCTTTTGAGCGCGAATAATCCCATCTCAACCCTCCTCGAACAACGGCACGATCTCCATCTCCACCACCAGCACGATCCCCATGTCGGTCACGCGGACGTCGGGGATGACGGAGAGCGGGATGAGGTTGAACCCCATGTAGGCCAGACGGCAGCCCGCCTCCCGCCACGCGATCTTCAAACGTGTGGTCTCCTCGGCGACCGCGGGGGCGCGCCGGTCGGAGAGCAGCCCGGCCACCGGCAGATCGACCATGGCGACGACCTCGCCGTCCCGCACGACACAGACGCCCCCCTGTTTCGCGTCGACCGCTCCGAGCGCCACCCGCATGTCCGCCTCGTTCGTTCCGGCGATGACGATGTTGTGGGCGTCGTGCCCGACGCTGCTGGCCACGGCACCGTCCCGCAGGCCGAAATCTTTGATGAGCCCGTGCCCGACGCGGCCGCTCGCCGTGTGGCGCTCGACCACCGCGACGTGGCACAATCCCTCCCGCGAGCAGAGCTCGCCCCAGCTCGCTGCGCCATCCTTGGCGATCCGCACCTTCGGCAAGACGATGCCGGGCGGGACGTTGTGCATGGCGTTGAACGTGCCGTCGCCCGCGGGAAACTCCGGCACTAACGCACCCACCTTTTCTCCGATGTTCACCGTCTGGTAGGCGGCTTCAGGGTAGCGGTAGGGATCGCTCAGCGCGGCATCCAATACCGGCGTGACCTTCCGGTCCGCCACCACGAGTTCGCCGCCGAACCACGTGCTCTGCACCTCGTGGTCATCGCTGAGCAAGACGAGATCCGCCCGGCGCCCCGGCGAGATGCTCCCGAAGTCGCCGTCCATCGCGAAGCGCGTGGCCGGGTGGAGCGAACCGAGGCTCCACGCGGCCTCGGGCCGCAGCCCGGCCTTCATGGCCTGCCGCGCCACCCAGTCGAGCCCGAAGGCAAAGAGGTCGTCGGCGTCACGGTCGTCGGTGCAGATGCAGAACCGCTTGGTGCTCGCCATCAGCTCGGTGGCCGCCCTCACCGCCTCC
>CAZKYJ010000040.1:13450-14014 GCA_964556355.1 uncultured Verrucomicrobiales bacterium
CTGTGCCACGGGGTCT
Organism: uncultured Verrucomicrobiales bacterium; assembly: GCA_964556355.1. Classification (GTDB taxonomy): domain Bacteria; phylum Verrucomicrobiota; class Verrucomicrobiia; order Verrucomicrobiales; family DEV007; genus CAZKYJ01. Next base: position 13,467 of record CAZKYJ010000040.1, read on the forward strand.
GCGGGTTGCCCCCGCGCAGGAAAATCCACACGCCCGCCTCCAGCAGGTCGTCGGCGATCTCACGGTCGATGGCCTCGTGGGTATCGGTCACCCCGCTGGCCGCGTAGGCATCGACGAATTCGCGCCCGTAGATATGGCCGCTGACCGGGCGACCACGCCGGAGCGCCTCGCGGATGACGGCGTGGCTCCGCGGGTCGCCAAGGGTCACCGGGACGAAATCCATCTTCTCGCCCAGCGCCACCGCCTCCGGCCAGCGGTCGAAGAGGCCGCCGATCTTCTCCGGCGTGAGGTCGCCTCCCGCGGTCTCGAACTTCGCCCCGGTGGCGGGCACGGTGCTGGGAACCGTCAGGAAAATGTTGAGCGGTGCCCGGCGCGCATCCTCCAGCATCCACTCGACGCCCGCGACGTCGCAGACGTTCCCGATCTCGTGGCTGTCGCAGAAAATCGTCGTCGTGCCGTTGAGCAGCGCCGCCTCGGCGTAGGCGCAGGCGGTCATCATGCTGCTCTCGATGTGGAGGTGGGGGTCGACGAGGCCGGGCGCGAGGATG
>CAZKYJ010000041.1:0-13922 GCA_964556355.1 uncultured Verrucomicrobiales bacterium
TCGACTATGTCAGCTGCAGCCCGTTCCGCATCCCGATCGCGAAACTCGCCGCCGCCCAGGCCGCCCTCGAGGGCAAGAAGTAACCGACTTCGGCAGCAACAATCGCAAGGCGCGCCCGATTCCCGGGCGCGCCTTTTTCATCTTCATCGATCGGCACAGCTAGCTTCCGCCATGGGATACTGGGGAGAGGACATTTTCGACAACGACGGGACCCGGGACGCGCTCAACGAGGCGGTCGCCCCGCTGCTGGACGCGGTTGCCAATGGGCTGGATAACCCGAATTCCGCCGAGTGGGACGAGGTGGATTCCTCGGATCTCATCGCCAAAATGGCCATGTGCAAAGCCCTGATCGATGCCGGGTTGCCCATCGAACGGTTCCCCGACAGCCGCCGGCTCGCCGCCGCCATGAACCGCTTTTCGGCGCGGTGGCTCAAGTACTCCGGCGGCGACAACACGTTCCAGCTCGCCCGTCTCAGGCGCATCGAGGGGCTGGCGGATGCGATCATTGCCGCAGCGCGAAACAGCGAAGCCCTCGAGGGAGACCTCTAGGCCAGCGCACGGCCGAGGCGACATCGCCCTAGTTTCCGCCGACCCGCTGCTCGCTGTAAAAGACCATCTCGGAATTGATGAGGCGGTTCATGCTGGGAAAGGCGAACTGCTCGAAGGCCGATCCCTGGCGCTGCCGGGAATCGTAGAACGCGCTCTGGATGATCAGCGGCGACCACTCCGAGAACTCGCCGCTGACGATCCCGCGGGCGAGCGGTTGGTTCGTGGACACGGGCGAGAGAAAGACCCCGGCGAACGGCTGGTTGCGATCCTCGGAAAAGATCCGGAGCGTATTGAACTGCTCGACGGTCTTGGGAAGCCAGAGCGAGATGCGGTCGGCGTACCACGCGACGGCCCACGGCTGGTCGGAAACGATGACCTCATGCTCTTTGGCGACCTCTTTGAGGTTCTGTACGAGCGGAGGGTAGTAGGGCGGGTAGTTCACCTTCCGGTCCTTGAGATACATGCCCCGCTTCACGTCGGTCGGCAGGGTCAAGGCGATGGGGAGCACTGAGATGACGATGGCGATGATCAGATGGCCGTCGCGCACCATGGGGATATGCATGGGAATATCGAGCCGGTTCCAGAGGATCGAGAGGAAGGCCAGCCCGTAGGCGGTCATGATCGGGACGAACAAGATGTGGATCTGGTTCGAGTCGAGCGGCCCGTCACTCACCCCGAAGAGGGACATCCCGATGGTCGCGAAAACCCACATGGCGAGAATACACCATCGGAAATCGGCGATCTCTTTCCGCCGGAAACCGTGGATCAGACTGAGGAAGAAGAGCGGTGCCACCACCACCGAACCGAGAAAGGCGTAGAGGTCGTCGAGCTGTCCCAAGGAGGCGTTGATCGTTTTGACGAAGAAGCCATCGACCGAGAGCTTCTCACTCTCCGGGTCCGCGTTGCGCATGACGGCGCTCTCCGATCCGCTGGCGTTGCCCGCGTAGAACACGTATTTAGCGGAACCGGCCGGGTCGCCCGCCACGTCGATATTCCGGACGAGCCAGATGGAGACCGGGAGGACAAAGACGCCAAACATGGTGAGGGCGAGGATGGCACGGGGCCGGAAATACAGCGCGGAAAAGACGAGCGCCACGGCGAAGATCCACACCGTGATCCAACCAGAGAGGGCGAGGAGCCCGAAGAATCCACCGGCGAGAGCGGCCCAGAGGTAGGGGCTTTTTTCCTGCTGGGTGTTCTCGACCGCCTTGTAGAGGAAATAGAGGGCAAACGAGAAGAGGAAGAGCATGAGCATCTGGGCGAGCCCCGTCTGCGAGAACTTCCAAAAAAGCTCGCAGAGGAGCATGAGGAACGCCGTGACGCCCGCGATCCGGGCGTCGAATATTCTCGCGATCAGCAGGTAGGAGACCCCGATGGAGCACAGGAGGAGCACCATGGCTCCCCCGGCGATGGCCATGTCGAGGATGTAGACGGATTTCTCCGCGTCGTACTCCCATGAATCCTTGAAGAGGTAGAGGATCACCGAGTTGAAGAGCGGGTTCAGCGGCGCGTGGTAGGTATCGAGGAAGCCCGCCAAACCGACGAGTTCCTCCTGGTTTTCCGCGAGGTGGTGGTTGGTCTGCCAGAGCGCGACCGGGCGGATACACTTGGTGACGAAGCCCTTGCCCCGGGTCACCTCGCGGGCGATCTGCGCCTGGTCCATCCCGTTGGCATCCGTCAGGCCGCGAAAATCGATGAAGAGGTAGAAGACCCCGAGCCCGATGAGCAGTACGAGGAAAAGCGCCCGGCGAATCATGACGGCGGGGCTGATGATGGGCTGGTCGACAAAATCTTCGTTGGTGGCCATGTGGGTAAGGGAACGCGGGTTGGGGGATCGGTTAGGGGGTGGAGGAAACCGGGCGGTGGGTATTATTCATGCTCCCCGCCCTCTTGCAAGGCATTCAGCTTGCGGTGGAGCGTCCGGCGGCTGATTCCAAGGATTTTCGCCGCCTCGGTACGGTTCCCCTCCGCCCGCTGGAGTGCGAGCCGGATGAAATGACGCTCCATGTTGTCGAGGTTGAGATCTTCCGGAGCGACCTCGCCGGGGGCGGGAGCGGCGGCGGGCGACCGGTCGCTGTTCGCCTTGGCCGCAAAGGCCGGGCTGCACTCCCGGACGGACTCGGGAAGGTGCCGGGGGGTGATCTTGGTCGCGTTGCTCATGACGACACCGTGCTCGATGGCGGTGCGGAGCTCCCGGACGTTGCCTGGCCAATGGTAGCGCAACAGCGCGGCCGCGGCCTCGTCGGAGAGATCTTTGACCGGCTTGCCGTTCTCCTGGGCGAACTCCTTGAGGAACGCCTTGGCCAGGAGCAAAATGTCCTCCCGGCGGGAGCGCAGCGGCGGCATGACGACGCGCACGACGTTGAGGCGGAAGTAGAGGTCCTCCCGAAAATCCCCGTCCTCGACCATCTTCGCGAGGTTCTTGTTGGTCGCGGCGACCACGCGGACGTCGATCTTGATGGGCGTGTTCCCCCCCACCCGCTCGATGGTGCGCTCCCCGAGGGCACGGAGGAGCTTCACCTGGGTGTTGGCGTTGATCTCACCGATCTCGTCGAGGAACAGGGTGCCACCATCGGCCAGCTCAAACCGCCCGATGCGCCGTTCGGAAGCGCCGGTGAAGGCGTTCTTTTCGTGCCCGAAAAGCTCGCTCTCGAGGAGGTTTTCGGAAAATCCCGCGCAGTGGACGATGACAAGTTTGTCCTTCGGACGGCCGCTCAAATTGTGGACGGCGTGGGCGGCCAGTTCTTTCCCGGTGCCGCTCTCGCCCTCGACGAGGACGGTCGCCCGGGTCGGGGCGACCTGCTCGAGCGTCTCGAAAACACGTTCCATCGGCCCGCTCTTGCCGATGAGGTTCCCGATGGAAAACTTCTTCTCGACCTGCCGCCGGAGGTTCTTGTTCTCGGTCTCCATCCGCCGCCCCTGGAGCCCCCTCTTGATGAGAATCTCCAGCTCGTCGATGAGCACCGGCTTGTTGATAAAGTGGTAGGCGCCCCGCTTCATCGCCTCCACCGCCGTGTCGACCGAGCCATAGGCGGTCATCATGATGGTGAGCGGCGACCCGGGCAGCGCGAGCGCCGCATCGATGACCTCCATGCCGTCGTCCGCCCCGAGGCGCAGGTCGGTGACAAGCACATCGACGGCATCGTTCTTCAAGATTTCCAGTGCCCCGGCCTTGTCGCTCGCCGTGTAGACCTCGTACTCGTCCTCCAAGGCCAGCCGCAGGCCGTCGCGGGTGTGTTTTTCGTCGTCGACGATCAGGATGGTCGCTTCCTCGGGCATCGGGTCGATCAGTTCAGCAGTCGGACTCCGCGCTGGGCGAGCGGGAGGTGGATTGTCGTGGTCGTGCCTTCGCCCTCCTCGCTCTCGATTTCGATCTCGCCACCGTGCTCGCGGACGATCCGTCGCACGATGAGGAGGCCGAGCCCGGTGCCGGAGCGCTTCGTGGTGAAATAGGGCTGGAACAGGTTGCTCATGGCCTCGGGGGAAATGCCCTCGCCGGTGTCGGTGAAGCTGATCTGCAGCGAGTCGTCGCTCACGGTGCTCGCAATCGTCAGGGTGCCGGTCGTGCCCATGGCCTGGAGGCCGTTCTTGATGAGATTGTAGAATGCCTGCTTCATCTGCCCGCCATCGACCCGCATCAGCGGCACCCGTGGGGTGAGGTCGAGGACGGTTTCGATCTTGCGGTCTTCGAGCTCGGTGGCGAGAAGCCGGAGGCTCTCGCGAACGACCTCGTTCAAATCGAGCACCTCGAGCTGCGGCGTCGTCGGTCGGATCGCCGAGAGGAACTGCTTGACGATGAAGTCGAGCCGCTTGATCTCGCCTTGGGCGATACCCAGCGACTCGCCGAAGCGGCGGTGCAGCGCCGGATCCGCCCGTTTGAGCTTCCGGTCGAGCACCTGCAAGTGGATGGTCAGCGAGTTCAACGGGTTACCGATCTCGTGCGCCACCCCCGCCGCCAACATCGTCAATGCGGACAGCCGCTCGCTCTCGATCATCTCCTCGGTCAACTTCCGCGTCTGCGTAATGTCGCGGATCAGCATGACGAATCCGAGCGTTCCCTCGGGCGTCGCCACCGCCGGCGGCTCGACCTCGTCCTCGGGCGTCAGGGGGGCCAGGTAGAAATTCAGGTAGCGGTGCTCCGGGTAAAAAACTTCCAGGTCCCGGCTCACCGTCCCCCCGCCGCGCGCGATGAGCTTCCGCCAGTCGAGCCCGCGGATCTTGTCGCCCAAGGTCGCCTCCAGGGCCTGCTCCCGCTCCAGTCCGAGCAGCCGGCACGCGGCCGAGTTCAGAAAGGTGATCCGCCCCTTCGCGTCGAGCACGATGACCCCTTCCTCCAACGCCTCGAAAACCCTCTCGAAAACCCCCTTCTCCTGCACGAGCCGACCGAGGTAGGCCTGCACTTCGCCCGGCTGAACCCGATCGAGCCGCTCGATCAACTTGTCGAGAAATCCCGATTTCATCTCATAGTGGGAGGATGCCCGAGAATGCCCTCCCCTCTCCGTCCGATCCGGTTCTGCTTGTAGTTTCGACGTTTCCCAATGAAATCAAAGCGCGCCAAATTGGCACAGCGCTGATCGGGCGGCAACTGGCAGCGTGCGTCAATCTCCTCCCCAGCGCATTTTCGATCTACCGCTGGGAGGAGGCGATCCAGAACGAGACGGAGACTTTTGCGCTCTTCAAAACCACGCGCTCTCGACACCCCGAATTCGTCCGGGAACTGGCGTCGCTCCACCCCTACGATATCCCCGAAATCATCACGCTCGAGCCCGCCGACGTCGCGCCCGCCTACGCCCGATGGGTCGGCGAGTCCTGTCGGGGCGGCAAATTCTGAAAAACCGGGAAGCAATCATTTGCATCGCTGCGTGGCTGGTTTAAAACAACTGTCCCCGCCGCACCGGAGGATCGCGCTTTGCCCTACTCGAAATGCCTTTCGCCCGCGTGGTGAGAGGCTTTTTTTTCGCCCAGCAGCCACCCTTCAGACGCCACCCAGAACACTCAATATTAGCACCATGGACCAAGTTTCTTCGCGCATCGCCAACCTCGCCCCCTCTCTCACCCTTGCCATCACCAGCCAGGCAAAGGCACTCCAAGCCGAGGGCAAGGAGATCTACTCGTTCGGTGCAGGAGAGCCCGACATGGACACGCCGGCGTTCATCAAACAGGCGGCCATCGATGCCCTGGACGGCGGCGAGACGAAGTACACCGCCGCCGCCGGCCTCCCCGCCTTGCGCAAGGCCGTCGCCGAGAAGCTCCGTACCGAAAACGGGATCGCCTACGACGTCTCCCAGGTCAGCATCAACTGCGGGGCCAAGCACTCGTGCTACAACGCCATCCTCGCCACCTGCGAAGAGGACGATGAGGTCATCATCCCCGCCCCGTACTGGACGAGCTATCCCGAGATGGTCAAGATGGCCGGAGCCACCCCCGTGTTCGTCGAAACCACCGAAGCCAATGGGTGGAAGATGACCGCCGAGCAGTTCGAGGACGCCATGAGCCCCCGGACGAAAATGATCATCCTCAACTCCCCGTCCAACCCGACCGGCGCCATCTACTCCCGCGCGGAGCTGGAGGCCATCGGCGAGGTCGCCGCCTCGGAAGATATCATCATCCTCTCGGACGAGATCTACGAGAAACTCACCTACGACGGGGTCGAGCACGTTTCCATCGCCTCGCTGAGCGACGAACTGCGCGACCTGACGATCACCATCAACGGGTTCTCGAAAGCCTATTCCATGACCGGCTGGCGCCTGGGCTACACCGCTGCCCCCGAGCCCATCGCCGCCGCCATCGACACGATCCAAAGCCATTCGACCTCGAACCCGACCACCTTCGCCCAGTATGGAGGCCTTGCCGCGATCAAGGGGGACCAGCAGGTGGTCAGCGACATGCGGGACGAGTTCGACGTGCGCCGCCAGTACATGCTGAGCCGCTTCGGCAGCATCGACAACGTCACCGTCGCCGAACCGAAAGGCGCATTCTACTTCCTCGTGAACTGCTCGCAGATGGGCCTCCAGTCCGTCAACCTGGCCGAGAAGCTCCTGAGCCGCTATCAGGTCGCCGTCATCCCGGGCATCGCCTTCGGGAACGACTCGACCATCCGCTTCTCCTACGCCTGCTCCCTCGAGAACATCAAGAATGGACTCGACCGCTTCGAGGAGTTCTGCAAGAGCCACTGAGCCCCGCAGTCATCTCCTACCTGAGCTCGAGGAGAGCAAAGCCATCGCTCGCGGCGTGAAACGGCCCCTCGAACGAGCGGAAGGCAATGGCATCTAACGACCCTCGGAGCCCACGGCTCCGGTCGGCGAAACCTTGGCTGTCGGAGACGACATCGCAGCCGAAGGCCGCCTCGCCATAGTTGGCACTGTGGTTGAATGCCCCGGTGAAACTCTTGCAGAGCTCGCCGTTAAGGTAGTAGGAAATGGTGTCTTCGAGCCCCATCTCCTCGAAGACGACCGCCACGTGATCGCCGTCATGCGGCCCCGGCACCGATGGTGTCCGCTCCCCGTCGTCACCAAAATAGAACAAGCGCCACGAGCGTGTCGCCTGGGTCGATCGCCGGACGCCAAAGCGCCCGTTGAAACTAATGAGCGTCTCCAGCGGCCCCGCCGCATCCACATCCGCCACGATCGTCTCCATGACCCAGCTGGCGGTCGGCCCGGTGGGGCCGTCGATCGCCGCGACGTCGAAGACCACGCCGGAAGGTTGGTCCATCTCGGCATCTCCGAGCTTGCGGAGGATCACATGCCCGCCACCATACTCCGCCATCCCGACCTGATGGAGCCCCTCGCCCAACACTTCGTCTTCGAAATTCTCGACAAAAGAATGGGGGAACCCGGCATGCGCGACCCCGAAAACCGCCGGGTTCGCCGGGTTCGCCGAAACCGGCAAGACCGCCGCCCTCGCTGGTGGAGACGGATCGCCCGCCATCCCCGGGGGGGGTGATGCCATGTGGTAGATGAAGGCGCCCACGCCCGCCGCCACGGCACTGGCGGCCAGAACCACGCCCCACTGTCGCGCGGCGGCCTCGGACTCGCCATCGCCCAAGCGTTGGGTCGCCGGCTGCCCGCAGACTTCCAACTCGCCCCCCCCAGAAACCGACTCGTCGGCATACCCGCAGAGGCTTGCGCTCATCTGCATGTGCTCGAGATAGCGCCGGCGTGCCGACTCCGTCCGCGATATCACCTCCTCCAACCGGCGCATCCCGGTTGCGTCCATGCGATCATCCACAAGATCGCTCAGCAGCGTGTCGAGTTCCTCCTGTTCGTCAAAGCTCATCTCGGATAGCTGCGCCCTCGCGGCGTCAGGTGATCTAGACCTCCGCCTTCGATTTGGCGAGGCGGGTCGTGACACAGTCGTAGAGCGCCCGGCGCACTCGCGCCAGCGCTTTGTAAGTCGCCTCCATGGAGCGCCCGGTAATCTTCGCCGCCCGTTCGACGCCGCCACCCCGCTCGTAGCGCGCCATAACAAAATTGCGATCGCGGTCGGGGAGCCGATCGAGGCACTCGGCAAGGGCATCGTGGCGACCGCTCAGCGCCGGTTCGATCTCCGCCATTTCCCCGGCGAGGGTCTCGAAGACCTCCTGGTCGAACAACACCTTCTGCCGCCCCGCCTGCTTGCGGAATTCCCGCACCTTCCAGTAGGCGATTTGGCACGCCCATGACAGGAAGTTGGTTCCTTGCTGAAATTGGTCAAATTTCCGATGGATGACAACGCAGGTCTCTTGGAGGACGTCTTCTGCGTCGTGGCGGTTCGGCAGCAGCGTGTAGATGTAGGCGAAAATTCGCCGTTGGTAGACAAGGAGAAGCCGGATCAGGCACTCATTGTCCCGATCCGGCATTCCCTCCCCTACAAAGGTCGTGTTATCTGGCTCTCCCATGTGCTGTCGGCTCGCGGCAGGCGCCAGTAAAAAGCTTCACTAGGTAAATGGCCAGCCGTCGTGTTTTTTGGACAACTTTTTCGATGAATCTACAACTTTTTTCGAATCATGCCATCCCGTTCCTCTGCAAAACAGTGCGCAGCTCCCGCTGGAACGCCAACACATCGGGCTCGGACGGCTGGTATCCAGGCGTCGCCGGCACCAGTCCGAGCTGCCCCATCTGATCAAAGTACCATTGGGCGTCCTCCCCGTCGGAGAACGTCACCTTGCCGCTCACCAACATTCCCGGCTGGGCGATGGAATCGCTCGTCACCCTCACCCCGCCGGCCCCGGGCGGCGAATCCCCGCCGCTGTCGAAACCCTCCTCGGGTTCCCCGATCACCGCACTTTCACCAGCTTTGGCTTCGTCCCTCGCTTTTTCTTCGGCCTTGAGATCGCGAAGGGTGAGCCCGAGATCGGAAATCAGAAACCGCGTATCCAGGTAGGTCATGCCGATATCCAGCTCCTCCTTGAGCTTCTTCTGGATCTCATTCAGCGTGGCGCCAGCCGCGACCCAACCCGCCACCGTCGCCTTTTGTTCATCGGTCAATTTCACGCGCCACCCAAAGACGGGCGAACCCGCTCCGCAAGCCGCCAAGCACATCAAGCTTGACGATTTCGCCGGCCTCCGGGAGGCTCGATTCATCCCGCCATGGAATCCTCCCCCACGAGCCCGCTCGCCGGCGCCGCTGCCTACCGGCGCTGGTGGCACACGACCTTCACCGGATCTTCGCCGCCCGCCCTTGCCGAAGGCACCGCGTGGGAGCCGCTCAGGGGCGGCAGCTCGTCCGCCCACGATGAGATCGCGCTGCAAAGCCGCTGGTTCGCGGGAGAGTTCGGACGCACTTTCGTCACCGAGGCTGGCGAACCCGTCGAGATCGTCCACTTCGGCTGCTGGAACCATGCCGCCGGCCCCGACTTCACCGATGCCGTGGTACGTGTCGGGGGCACCAAATTTCGCGGCGCCATCGAGATCGATCTGGACGCGCGCGGATGGGAATTGCACGGGCACTCGCAGAATCCCGCCTACAACAGCGTCGTCCTCCACCTCGTGTGTACCCTCCCGGCTGGCGGCACGTTTTTCACCCGCACGGAAGATCACCAGAACCTGCCCCAGGTCGTCCTCGGCGAGCCGGAGACCCCGGGGCTTCCCCACCCCGCCTACCTGCCCGAAGCCAAGCTCGGGCGGTGCTCACATCCCCTGCGCGAGATGGGTCCGACCCGCGTCGAGAGCCTCTTGCGCGCCGCCGCCCAGCACCGCCTGGATCTGAAGGCGCGGCGCTTCCGGCGCGCGGAGGAAGCGCACGGTTGGAAACAGGCCCTCTTCCAGGGGATCGCCGAAGCCCTCGGCTACAAGAACAACAAGCTCCCGCTGCGCGTCCTCGCCCAACGCCTTCCCATCGCCACGCTGCGCGGGGCGGATGAGCGCGACGCCGAAGCGCTCGTCTTCGGCGTCGCCGGGTTTCTCGAAGGCTCGAGCTTCGATGACTCCGGCGATCCGACGACCCGCGACTACCTCCGCTCGCTTTGGGAATCGTGGTGGAAGCACCGGGCCGCGCTCTCCCCCGACCCACGCGCCACCCCACCGTGGAACCTGGCGGGAGCCCGCCCCACCAACCACCCGCAGCGGCGTCTCGGCGCCCTCGCTGCCCTCGTCGCCCGCTGGCCGGAACTCGTGCGCCTCGCCGACCCCGACTCCCCGCTCGATCCCCGAGCGCTCCTCAGGTTTTTCAGCTCGCTCCGGCACCCCTATTGGGATGCCCACTACACCCTCAAATCGAGAGCCGCCGCGAAGCCGATGGCGCTCGTCGGCCGCGCCCGCGCCGGGGACATCCTGACGAACTGGATCTTCCCATTCCGCATCGCCTACGCCCCCGACCTCTGGGATGCCTACGCCGCCCTGCCGGCCACCCTCGATAATCAGGCCTCCCGCCGGGCGGCACTCCGACTTCTCGGCGACCACCCGGACACCGCAAGGCTCACCCAGAAAGCGTTCCACCTCCAAGGGCTCCAACAGATCTACCAAGATTTCTGCCTCGTCGATGACTCGGACTGCGACGACTGCCCCTTTCCCGAACAGCTGGGCAACTGGCTCCTGTAAGCTCGGCTATCGGTGCGATCCCAGCACCGCACGAATGTGATCCGGGGTCAGCCCGCCGACGGGCAAGTCAAAACCGAGGGTGTCCTTGTTCGGGACAAAACCTTCGCCGCCGGTATCCACCTCGATGGGGTTGTGGTAGGCGAGCGGGCGCATGCCCGCCTGGTCGCTGGCGCCGTAGCCGGTCTTCAGGTCGCTCCCCTCGCCGGAAGCGACGACGATGATCAGGGCATCTTCTTCCAGCGGGACGGCCACGGTCTGCTCGAATCTGACGGGGGCGCTGTCGGGCGCAAACATCTCGGGGGAATTCTGGCGCGTGAAGTTCAGCTCCGGCACCTGGCGCCCGTTGACGAGCACCTGGACACGATTGACCGCCACCCAAGTGGTGGCCTGCACGCGCACGTCGAGTTCGATGGTACCGCCGGCTGCGACCAGCGACGCGCCGGGACCGGCTTCGCTGCCACCCGAGCGGGCGGTGACCTCAAGGAACGGCCCGGTGGTGAGAACGGTGTTCCCCGCTTTGGCGTTGCGGACGATCTCGCGCCAATCGGCCGCTGCGGGATCGTCGGTCGAGCTACGCACGTAGGTGCGCCAGCCACCGACTCCGTTGCCGTGGACGCTATGGGCATCGGCCACGGCGATAGCCGGGACGCGAACGCCCTGGTTCAACAGCTGGAGCCAGATAAATGGGCGAACGAACGTCGTGCGCGATTTTTTTCCGAACGGTTCTGCCAGAAGGAACGGGACACCGGCCAAGATATCTTGGCCGGTAAAGTTCTCCGTCTCCATGGCATCGAGCATCCCGCCGAAATAGGCGAACCCACCGTCGGCCACCCCATCCTCATCACGATCGATAAAATTCCCGACCATGTCCGGATGGTTGACGTGCACCCACCGGTCGGGATCACCGCCCTGAAAATCCCGTAGCGTGATGGCGTTGATGCGCGGGTCGCGGTTCCAGACCGGGGCACCGCCGTCTTGGCGGAACGGTACGGGTTTCAGAGGGAAGGCATTCAGGTGGGTGCCGGAGCCCGTGAGTTCCATGCCGGAGACGGTGGCCAGCTCGGCGACAAGCCCGAGACGCTCGATGTGGGGAGCCCAGTCGAAGAGCCGGTTGTGTTCCGTCGTCGGAGCGAACTCGATGTGCTCGGCCGCGAGGTTGATCAGCCGGTCATCGGTGGCGCAGATGTTGTCGCCGCTTGGTGTCGAATGGTTGTGGAAATCGGTGCTGAGCCAGCCGGTCGTGTCGACCACACGATCCAAGGTGCCCTCGACCGTGCCGGTTTCGCCTTCCGCGATCGTTACCTCCCGCTCGATGTGTGAATACTCGATCCCTCGGGTGAGGATGACTCGGTAGTTTCCAGGTGGCAGCGGGACACGGAATTCACCCGTCTCCGAGTGGAACTGCTCGCGGCAGCCATAGGCACGCTCTGGCGGTCCGAGATCGGTGGTCGGCGTCCCGCCGATCCCGATGAACTGTGCCTTGCAAGGCATGCCGACCTTAACAGCGATGGCCGACTGGGCACCGAGCACCAGCGAGACCGTTGGCACCTCAGCCTCCGCATCCTGCTGGCTGACGGCTGACGCCGCCCGCCCCGGAGCGGTGGCCTGAAAACTGTAGCGCCGATCAGCGGGCACCTGGATCGCAAAATTCCCCATGTCATCCGGATAGATCGGAGGGAGTGCAACCGCCTCATCCAATTCGCTTTCCGCCAGGAGGATCGTCTGGACGACGGCATCGACCACTGGGTTTCCCTCGGGATCGAGCACCTTGCCCTCCCTGGTCGCGGTGGCACCCCGAACGGACGCGACCCTCCCCCAGGCTTCGCCGGGCGAAGTCCCCACCGCGAGGAAACGCTCGTAGCGAAGGGGCGCTCCCGGTGAGATCTCGGCCGTCGCCGGCAGCGGATCACCAAGGGCCGCATAGGCGTAGGCTCCGCGAGCCGCCGGATCGTTGGCGTCCATCCAGGTGATGCCGCCAACTTCACCATCTTCCCGAAAGCGGACATACCGATCGTTCTTAACCGTCGGATTGGCCGATCCCTCGCCGGAATAGAAGATCTCGGACAGGATGAAGACGCCGGGGAACCCGTCGCGCACGGTATAGACGTGGCGACGCCGCACGGAGCCGTCGAGGGCGGCGGAGACCACCACCTCGACGGCGGCCTCGTCGCCTTCGACCGCGCGCACGTAGGAAACCTCGCCCCGCTGGTCGAGAGGGCAAAATGCGGTCAGCTGGTCGTTGTCGGCACCCCGGAGCGTCAGGTCATAGAGGCAGCCGGGCGAGATACCTTCGGCGCCGTAGAAGGTGCTCATGTTTGCCCGGCGGAGGGGCAGATCGCCGGAGACGACTGCCTCGACCAGGTCGTTGCGCAAAACGAAATCTCCGATGATCCCGTCCGCCTCTTTCCCACCTGGTAGATCGGCGACGTTATCCCCGCCGATCTCCAAAACTTCGGCAGCGGGGGAGCAGGGGGCGAACGCGGTGATTGCCGCGACTGCGAGGGTGGGGATTCTCATCCCCCACCCTCCCACGGATTTGCCGACGGTGACAATCGAATTGTGCGGCTGGCGCCACCGGGCAGCCGAACGCCTACTCGATGGTCAGCTCTCCCTGCATGATCCTCCAGTGGCCCGGGAACGTGCAGATGTAGGGGTAGACGCCCGGCTTCGGATCTTCGAAAGTGATATCGACGGTCTCGCCGTGATTGATCAGGGGCGAAGCCGCAATAATCGACGGAAGGTCCGGGACGTAGCTCTTGGCTAGGCCGTCCGGCTGCGCGATCATCTTCTCCGACGCGAGGCCGATGGCTTCGAGGCTTCCCGGCTGACCGATCAACACGTTGTGCGGCAGGTCGCAGTTGTTGTAGAACCGCAGCGTCACTTTCTCCCCGGCTTTGGCGGTAAGCTTCGTTGGCGAAAACAAGAGCCTCTGCGGAACGGTCTCGAGAAGGAGCAGCTGCCCGAGGTCGACTTCCTCCACTACGGCCGCGGTACCGAGTCCGGAGTAGTCGCGGACCAACGCCACCAGCGAAGTCTCGGGAGCCCCCACCTTGCGGAGCGAGACATCGTCCCAGAACGCGGTGCCGGTCGCGAACCCGTAGCCCCCGTAGAGGCAGTTGACCCCGGTACGGCCCCCGCTCGCGCGGAATTTGTGAGAAACCCGCTGCCATCCATCGGTCGTCCCGCTGACGGCCGGAACCCGGGTGTGCCCCCCGGGCTCCTCGAGATTGAGCATGGCCCCCTGACCGCCCCGGGTCGTCTTGATGTCCTCGGTGCGGATCCACGCCTCGATGAGGTATTCCGCACCGCCTTCGATTTCGACGAATGTCTTGAGGCCGCTGTCGCTGCCCTGGGATG
>CAZKYJ010000042.1:0-786 GCA_964556355.1 uncultured Verrucomicrobiales bacterium
CTGTCCTTCATCGGCGTAGCGCCCGGGGGTTCCGATGGGGCTACCAGCGATGAAGCCGCCCGGCGGACACCAGCAAAAAACCATCCCCCGCGCGTTGACCCATTCGTCGCCCGCCGACTCTCCGGGAACGAAGGTGTCCGGCGGCGAAATTGCCTCCGAAGCGGCTCCGGGCAGCCGCGTGATCAATGCCGGAATCTCGCCCCGCGTCGCAAAGGCGAGATGGCACCCGCCCGGAAGATCCTCGTCGCCCGCGCGGCCGCGCCCCTCGATCGCGACAATCTGGGTCGTGCAGCCCCCCTGGTCGGCCAGCCGCCCCAAAATCCACCCGGCGGAGACGCCACCGCGCGAGCCCTCCAACCCGAGGGTGATCTCGGCGGCGGCGCCCCCCGTGCTCTCGACCTCCCCGGCGAAGTAGACCACCGCGGTCGAGTTCGTCGGAGTCATCTTGGCCCAGGCATCGATCTCCCGCTCGAGTTCTTTCCCCGCGAGGGCTGCCACCGACTGGCAACGGAACCCCAGTCGGCCGAGCGAATCGGCCACCTGGGCGAGTCCCCTCCCCCCGTTGTCGACGAGCAGGGCCACGCGGTATTCCGCCCGGAGGGGCACCGCGGATCCGAGGATCAAGAGGATGAGAAGCGTGCGCAGCACGGGATTCAAGCGATCGCGAGTTCGCCCAGCGGCCCGTCTTGGTCGAGGTCGAGCAGACCCGGATCCTTGATGCCGAAGTTCGCCCGGAACTCGCCCACGGCGGAGAGCAGGGACAGATACAGACTCGCGGTCGTCCGG